>JARYLZ010000025.1 GCA_029907355.1 Bacteroidota bacterium
GATCGCCTCCCTCGTCGTCGATATCGTCGTTCGGCGCATCCCGCGCGAAATGGGCTACGATCCCGTGACGGCCATCCAGGTACTGTCGCCCATGTACACGACACAGGCGGGTGTCGATCACCTGAACCTCCGCCTGCGCCGTGAACTGAACCCCCACGGCAGTCTCATCCTTCACAAGGGGGAGGACAGCTGGCACATCGGCGACAAGGTCATGCAGACGAAGAACGACTATGGGAAGGATGTCTTCAATGGGGACATCGGCCGCATCGTCGGCGCCGACGACGAGGAAGCCTTGGTCACGGTCCGCTTCGACGAGAGGGATGTCGTCTTCGCCTACGACGAACTGTCGAGCCTCACCCACGCGTACGCGATCACGATCCATAAGAGCCAGGGCAGCGAATACGACGTCGTCGTGCTCCCCGTGACGATGCAGCACCGCATCATGCTCCAGAGGAACCTCCTCTACACGGCCATGACCCGAGCGCGAAAACTCCTCGTCTGCGTGGGCCAACGCTCGGCACTGGAATACGGTGTCCGGAACGAGCGCCCCGCCTTCCGCCATACGCGCCTTGCCGAAGCCCTCCGCGACGCGTTCCGGTGATGACGGGAAGATTCGATGTTCGTGATGGGAAATGTCTCGAGAAATCCATAAGTTTTTGAAACGACATTCCGGTAGACGGAACAGCCTTCGAGGGTCATAAAACCTTCGGGAGAGGAAGACGAACGCACGCATGTTGAAGAAAAAACGCCAGATCACGCTCGAGAAACTTCACTTGACGAACCCCCAGAAGGAGGGCATCCTGCAACTCCTCGCGTCGCAGAAGAACAAGTACCGGAAGCTGCTCCACGAGGCGCACGAGCGTATGCATATCATCGCGGACCTGAGTTCCAGCCTCGAGTTCTGGCTGAATGTCAACGGCAAGTACGAGCATGTCAGCCCCTCGTGCGGGCGCATCACGGGGTACGACGCTTCCGAGTTTCTTCGGGGGACCGTTTCCCTCGACAAGCTCATTCACCCCGATTGTCTCCGTCAGTTCGAACGCGACCGCAAGCATGCCATGCTCGCCAAACCGGGTTCCGACGTCGAGTATAAATTCATCCGGAAAGACGGCGCTGTCCGTTGGGCGCGGGCGTCGTGGAAACCCGTTCTCACGAGGCGGGGGCGGCATATCGGCGTGCGGATAAGCATTACGGACATCACCGCCGAAAAAGAATTCGCGTGCGAGACGGGGCGACTCTCGTCGATTGTCGAGGCGTTGACGGCTGACGGCGGCACCGCGCTCGCCGAACTGGACGGGTTTGGGGTTGTCACATCATGGCCGGATACGGCGGTGAGCCTGACCGGTCTCCGGAGGACCGCTGCCGTGAATACCTCTCTCGCAGAACACATCGCCGAGAAGGACGCCATCGAACGCGCTGTGGAATCCCTCCGGAAAGGCGAAACGGCAAAGTTCCCCATCGAGAATGGACATTTCCTTCCCCCCGCCCGATCCACGGGGGCCTTTTCCTTGACCCTTCTGTCCCATGCAGACCCGTCAGGGGAAATCCGCGGCATCACCTGTATCATTCGCCGCGAGGGAGAACGTCGGCATTGAGGAAAGGATTGAACCGTATCCCGTCAGACGGGGTTTCACGGCACCATCGCATCCCCGCATCCGATGCGGGCGGCGTGGGAGATTTCGAGAACCGGAATGCGCCGAAACGGGGGAGGGTCGATCGAGCCCGGCATGCCGGAACCGCCGGCACCCGGACGACGGTGCTCCCGAGCGGGGTGACCATCGTGAGCGAGAGGATCGCATCCGTCCGTTCCGTTTCCCTCGGGTTCTGGTTCGATGTCGGGAGCCGCGACGAACCACCCGAGTACAACGGCATCGCGCACTTCATCGAGCACGCCGTTTTCAAGGGGACGGAGAAGCGGAAGACCCACCACATCGCCCGCTACCTCGAGACCGTCGGCGGGTACGTCAACGCCTTCACGGCGAAAGACGCGACGTGCTTCTACGCGCGGGTTCTCGACCGGCACCTGCCCCGCGCGATGGACCTCCTCTCCGATCTCATCCTGCACCCCGCCTTCGCCGAACGGGAACTCGAGAAGGAAAGGAGGGTGGTGGAGGAGGAGATCCGGAGTATCGGGGATGATCCGGAGGATTACATCCACGACGAGTTCGAGCTCCTCTTGTTCGGACAGCACCCGCTTGCGCGCACCGTCATCGGCCCGTACGAAAACCTCCCGGCCTTCACCGCCGAAGCGCTCCGCTCCTTCATCCGGCGGGAATACACGACCGGCAATCTCGTCGTCGCGGCGGCGGGCAACCTCGAACATGAACGTCTCGTCGACCTCTGTTCCGCCGCGCTCGACACCCTGCCGCGGGGGGAGCGCCGCGTCCGCACGAGACCCGGGACACACGCCCCCCGCAACAGGACGCTCGCGAGGCCGGTTCAACAAACACATCTCCTCATGGGAACGAGAGTTCCCGGCTTACGCAGCCGGACCTGCGACGCGCTCGTTCTCCTCAACACTCTCTTGGGCGAAGGGATGGGGTCGCGCCTGTTCCAGCGGGTGCGCGAACAGCACGGCTACACGTACAACATTTTTTCCTTCCTCACGCAATATGAGGACGTAGGGGTGTTCGGAGTCTACATGAGCGCGGACAACGGGAGGGTCGATCGCTGCCGCGACATCATCCGGCGGGAACTGGACGATCTCTCCACGCGGCCGGTCTCCCGGCGCGAACTCGCCCGAACGCGCGAACAGGTGATCGGGGGTATCCTCCTCGGCCTCGAGAGCATGAATGCACGCATGAGCAGATTGGGAAAGGACATGCTCGTTTTCGGGAGAGTGCTCGAGGTCGACGAGGTCATCGCCCGCCTCGAAGCCGTTACGGCGGAAGACATCCTCCATGCCGCCGAAACCGCCTGCGATCACGCATCGTACTCGTCCGTGACTATCGTCCCCGTGCGTTGAGCAGGGTGCGAGGAGCCTTCGACCGTTCCGGACGGGCGTTTGCTAAGACCTCCCTTCTGTGTACATTCTCGATCGAACCGGCGGTCCGAACACTTTCGGCCGGACCGGGACCCACTCGATTGTTCGGTGACATCATGGCAAGCACCCTTCCCCTCTCGCAGCGCGCCCGCCTCATGCCGGCGTCCCCCATTCGGAAACTCGTCCCGCTCGGCGACGCCGCGAAGCGCCGCGGCATCCACGTTTACCACCTCAACATCGGCCAGCCCGACATCGAGACGCCCCCCGAGTTCATGGACGCCGTGCGGGCATACCGCGAGAAAGTGATCGCCTACGGCCACTCCCAAGGGCTTTCCGTGTTCATCGAGAGCCTCGTCCGGTATTACGGGGGACTGGGTATCCCTCTGGCGCCGAAAAATGTGTTCGTCACCACCGGAGGGTCCGAGGCCATCACCTTCGCCATGATGGCGGTCTGCGAACCGGGTGAGGAGATCATCGTCTTCGAGCCGTTCTACACGAATTACAACGGCTTTGCGATCATGGGCGGTATCCGGCTGGTGCCCCTGGAAACGCGGGCGGAGGACGGCTATCACCTGCCGTCGGAGGAAACGATCGAAGCGGCCGTCACCCCGCGGACACGGGCCATCCTCATCTGCAACCCCAACAACCCGACGGGGACGGTTCTCCGCCCGGACGAACTCGCCGTGATCCGCCGCATCGCCTTGCGCCACGGGTTGTACGTCCTTTCCGACGAGGTCTACCGGGAATTCGTCTACGAGGGGGAGACGCGATCCGTGCTCTCGCTCGAGGGGCTCGAACAGCAGGCCGTCGTGCTCGACAGCCTCTCGAAGCGGTACAGCCTCTGCGGCAGCCGCATGGGGTGCATCGTCAGCAGGAACGAAGAACTCATGGGTGCCTTCCTCCGTTTCGGGCAGGCTCGTCTCTGTACGGCGACGCTCGAGCAGATCGGCTCGGCGGCCCTCGTGGACGCGGGGTCGAAATATTTCGCGCCCATGATCGATGAGTATAGAAGGCGCCGTGACGCGACGTACGAGGAACTGATGAAAATCCCCGGCGTCGTGTGCCGCAAACCGAGCGGTGCGTTTTACATCATGGCCCGCCTGCCGGTGGACGACGCCGACGCCTTCGCGGCATGGATGCTCTCGGATTTCCACGACGGGAACGAGACGACGATGATCGCACCGGGGTCGGGGTTCTACGCGACGCCGGGGCGGGGGAAGGACGAAGCGCGGCTCGCTTACGTCCTGGCTGCGGAGGAGTGCCGGCGAGCGATCGAGATTCTCGGACGCGGCATCGAGGCCTACCCCGGGCGCATCGGCCGGTGACGAAGAAGCGCGCCGCCGATGATCACCATCACGATCGACGGCCGGGAAGTCCGGACTCAGCCGGGGAAGACAATCATCGAGGCGGCTTTCGAGAACGGGGTGTACATCCCGCATTTCTGCTGGCATCCGGCCCTATCCGTTTCCGGGAACTGCCGCATGTGCCTCGTCGAGGTCGATGGCCTCCCGAAGCTGGTCGTCGCCTGCGCGACCCTCTGTACCGACGGGATGGTCCTCCGCGTCGATTCGGAGAGAGCCATCGCGGCGCGGCATGCGGTCATGGAGTTTCTCCTCATCAACCATCCCCTCGATTGCCCGATATGCGACGAGGCGGGGGAATGCAAACTGCAGGATTACGCGTACCGGTACGGACCGGGCGAGAGCCGTTTCGACGAGGAGAAAGTCCGCCAGCCGAAACGCGTCGACATCGGTCCTCATGTCGTGTTCGATGCCGAGCGGTGCATCGCCTGTTCGCGGTGCATCCGGTTCTGTTCCGAGATTCTCCATGACCCGCGACTCACCTTCGTCGGGCGGGGAGACCGCGTCGCCGTCGCGACCTTCCCCGGCGTGAAACTGGAGAACCCGTATTCCATGAACATCATCGAGCTCTGCCCGGTTGGAGCGCTGACGAGCCGCGATTTCCGTTTCAAGGCGCGCGTCTGGGAAATGTCCGACACGCCGAGCGTCTGCCCCGGCTGCGCGCGGGGATGCTCGGTACACGTCTGGGTGCGCCGGAACGAAATCCTGCGCATGACCCCGCGCGAAAACCGTTTCGTGAACGGCACGTGGATGTGCGATTTCGGCAGGCTGGAAAGCTGGCGCCATGCGGCCGACGAAAACCGTCTCATGAAGCCTGCTCTCCGGCGCGCCGGCGGCATCGTCGAGCCGGTGCCGTGGGACGAGGCTCTCCCCGCAGCCGCGGAACGGCTCCGCCGCGCCGCAGAGGGGCGCATCGCCGTCCTCGGGTCCGGTTTCGACACGTGCGAGGGCGCTTACGCTCTCGCGCGGTTCGCTCGAGAAGTGCTCCGCACCCCCTTCATCGATTCGATCCCGTACTTCGACCCGGAACAAGAGGACGATTTTCTCAGGCGGGCGGACCGGACGCCGAACACGACGGGAGCGCGCCTCGCAGGCGTCGCCCCGGCGGATGAGAGGTACGGCCTCGCCGCGATCGTCGAGGGCCTCGAGCGGGGGGAATTCTCCGCACTCGTGGCCACCGACTCGGTGGGCGGGGGAAACGGGTGGATCGACGCGGCGCGCGAGCGCCTCGAGAGCGTCATCTTCATCGGCAGGAACGCATCGCCTCTGGCGGAACGGGCGGACATCCTCCTGCCTGCGACGAACTTCGCGGAGGAAAACGGGACGTACGTGAACTTCGAGAACCGGCTCCAGCTGTTGCACCCCGCCCTCGTTACGAAAGACGGCGACCGCCGCACCGGCCCCTTCCGTCTCAGCCGGCTCGACGCTTTCGCCACACCGTTCGACCGCTGGGGTCGCATGCCGAAACGCGATGCCCGCCCCCTCTGGCGAATCCTGCGCGATCTCGCCGGCACGTTCGGCATAGCCTGGGGTTGGGAACACCCGCGCGACGTGTTCGCGGAACTCGCGCACAACGTCCCTGCGTTCCGCGGTCTCGCATGGGATGCCATCGGGCCGGAAGGCGTCCCCCTGGGAGGGGAGGCATCCCCTCCGATCCGCTCATACCGGTATAGCGACATTCGACCGTAGCGAGGCCACGCATGGACGCCGTCGGTGTGCTCATCGCCCTGCTCAAGATCGTCGTGCTCTTCGCCGTCGTTCTCCTGACGGTCGCCGAGCTCGTCTACTTCGAACGGAAGATCAGCGCTTGGATTCAGAACCGCATCGGCCCGAACCGCGTCGGACCAGCAGGTCTTCTCCAGCCGTATGCCGATGTCCTGAAGCTATTGATGAAAGAGGACGTAGTGCCGGCGGCGGCGAACCGGTTCCTCCACGCGCTCGCACCCGTCGTTTCGATCAGCATCGCCCTCGCCGCTCTCGCCGTCGTCCCCATCGCCGGCTCACCCGTCACTCTCTTCGGGAGAAGCGTCATTCCGGTAATCGCGGATATCGACGTCGGGGTCCTTTACATCCTCGCTCTCTCTTCCATGGGTGTATACGGGCTGACCATCGGGGGCTGGGCATCCAACAACAAGTATTCCCTGCTCGGCGGGCTGCGTTCCTCCGCCCAGATGATTTCCTACGAGCTGTCGATGGGGCTGAGCCTCATCGGCGTGGTCATGATCACCGGGTCCCTCAGGCTGGATGAAATCGTCCGGCACCAGGCCGGCTGGATGTGGAACATCGTCCTGCAACCCATCGGGTTCGTCACGTTTCTCATCGCGGCGTTCGCCGAAACCAATAGGCTACCCTTCGATCTGCCCGAAGCGGAACACGAACTCGTGGGGGGGTATCACACCGAGTACAGCAGTTTCAAGTTCGCGCTCTTCTACCTGGCGGAATACGCGAACATGATCACGGCCTCGGCCGTCATCGCAACGCTCTACCTCGGCGGTTGGCAGGTTCCCGGCCTTTCCCGCCTCGGTCTTTCGACGGGCGCCGAGATCGCCATGCAGATCGGCGCGTTCCTCGCGAAGACGGCGGCGATGCTGTTCTTCTTCCAATGGGTCCGCTGGAGCATTCCCCGATTCCGGTACGACCAGCTCATGAACCTCGGCTGGAAAGTGATGTTCCCCGCTGCCCTCGCGAACATCGTCTTGACGGCTCTCGTCCTTCTCTTCGTCGAGTGACATGGAACGCAGGGTCACAAGAAGGAGCATACTGCACAGGGTGGGAGATCGTCCATCCCCTGTCGAGGCTGTCGATGCGAAGGTCGTACAGCGGGGGGAAGAAAACGGCGCCCCCTCGTCCCGTCGTCGGTCGATGAGAGGGAAACGTCGCGCGTCCGTCTCGGAGATATGCGGGAAATCAGGAAGCGGCGAAAGGTGACCCCATGCGGAAAAACCTCTACCGGTTGACCTTCCTGGAGAGGCTGTACATCCCGGAAATCCTGAGGGGGATGGCGATCACCCTCAGGCAGATGTTTCGACGGAAAGAGACGCGGCAGTACCCCGAAGAGAAATGGGTGCCTCCGCCTTCGTTCCGCGGTGCACCCGTGCTCGTCCTGGAAGAGAACGGGGTCGAACGCTGCGTGGCCTGCGGACTCTGTTCGCGCGTCTGCCCGGCATTGGCCATCGACGTGCAGGCGGCGGAGACGCCGGACCCGAAAGAACGATACCCTGCGCACTTCGAGATCAACATGCTCCGCTGCATCTTCTGCGGTTTCTGCGAGGAGGTTTGCCCCGAGGAAGCGATCGTCATGAGCGATGCGTTCGAATTCGCATTCACTCGTTACGAGGACGCTGTTTTCGGGAAGGAGAGACTCCTGACACCCGTCTCGCATGTGCGGGAACGCCTGACTTTCCTGCGCGAACGGCGTTGAGGTGTTCCTGTGCTCGACGTGCGACCGTCCCACCTCGCTGGCTTATTCCTCCTTCTCGCGGCGGCCCTGACGTTCCCGGGTTGTATCACGCGCCTCATCGCCGTTTCCGTGCCGTCGGTCGTGACGGTGGATGAACCCTTCACGCTCGCCGTCGACGGAGTCGTCGCGGGGATCGGCGGCGGGTGCGCCGCCCTGATCGTGGAAGTCCCTGCGACGTTCGAGTTCGTGAACGCGTCCTACGTCGCACCCTCGGCTCGCCGCAGGCTGTACCACGACCGCACCATCGCCGCGCGCTTTCGTCCGGATTCCGGATGCCGCGTCCTCGCTCTGGCCGACTCGGTCCCGTACGGGCCGGGCGGCGAGGAGCGTGTACGTGTCTTCGTGACCCTCAGGCCGACGGCGACGGGCACGTTCACGCTGAAATTCGCGGGCGGCACGCTCCAATCGGACGGCGAGGAGCGCACGTGGATCACGCATACCCCTGCGGACATCACCGATTTCCGGAAAATCGATGTGGTCGGTTTCACCGCGACGCTGACGGTCGCAGAGCCGGAGCGCAACGGCACGACAGCCATCGCCTTCACCGGCGGACGCGACTTCCTCGCCCTGCCGGATTCCGGCATATTCGCATTCACCCTGCGGGAGGATTTCGCGATCGAATTCTGGACATGCACAACGGCGCGGGACGCCGTTCTTTTCAGCACGCGCACGGACGATATTCTCGGCGCTTTTCCCCTGGAAATCGCGGTAGACGAGTACGGCGCCCCCGTCGTCCGGTCCTGCGACGGCGATACGCTGTTCCAGACCGTCTCGAGCGTCTTCTTCGCCGACGGGACGTGGCACCACATCGCGGTGTCGTACACGGCGTCGGCGCGGCTCTTCGAACTCTACCTGGATGCGAAATTCCTCGGTTCCTTGACGGTCTCGCCCCGTACCGTCGGGGTTCCTCACGCCGCACCGCTCTTCGGGTGCCGCCCGTCGAAAAGGAAATTTTACGCGGGGACCGTAGACGAGGTCCGGTTCTGGACCGCCGCCCGCACGCAAGAGGAAATCGTTTTTTACCGGAACACGGCGCTTTCCGGTTACGAGCAGAACCTCGCGGCGCTCTACGGTTTCGAGCGCACGTCGAACGGCGTCGTCCCCAGCAGCGCCGCTGTCGAGGGTTACGATGCAGTCGCATATAACAAGCCGAAACTCGTGCCCTCCACGGCGCCGTTGCGCGTGGAACTGATCTCGTTCAGCGTTTTGCTCGACGGTACGACGGTCTCCATGAACTGGGAATCGTTCGACGAGTCCAAAGTCAAGGCATTCCACCTCGAGAAACGGACCGAGGAAGGGAAATATGCAACACTGGCGGTTTTCCCCGGCGGGGAGACGGGGCAGAACCACCGGAGCTACCACGCCGAGGACACATGGTCTGAGAAGACCATCGTGTATTACCGCCTGAAGAAGATCAACACCGACGGGAGCGTCATTCTCTCCGACGAGGTTCCCGTCGGTGCCGAGCAGATTCTGGACTTCAACCTGGGCGACTGCCAGCCGAACCCCTTTTCCCAGGCGACGGAAATACCTTACACCCTGTCGGAGCCGACAACCGTCACCCTGCGTGTTTACGACCTCGTCGGCCGCGAAGTGGCGGATCTCATATCGGAACGGCAGAAACCGGGCAGTTACTCGGTTCGCTTCGAGGCGTCGGGTCTTCCACCCGGACCGTACTTCTACAAGCTCCGGACCGCGGCCGGAGCGCAGACGAAGAAAATGTACCTCGTGCGCTGACGGGAAGCTTGATTTATTGTGGATAGACGTATCTTTTCTCTATATTTTTCTTCGGAAAATCGGCTTGACATTCCCAGACCCGTTCTGTAATTTGACGCTCGACTTGGCCCTTTCATCCCGATACCGGCATTGGATCCACGGAACGAACCCGCCTCTTTTCCGAACGTTTCGCCGTTGACGGGATCGCCCCCATCACATCCTCGCATTGTCATCGTGAGTGCACGCGATAAATCAGCGAACCACACATTTACTTTCCCAACTGCTTGGAGGTATTCTATGAGGAAGTTGACTCTCCTTTCAGCTTTGCTCCTCGTGGGATTGCTATCCGTGCCGCAGGCGCAGGCGCAAACCTACAGGTTCAAAAGCACTCCACATTTGCCGATCTACAGCGGCCAGACTGTGATCGACCAGATGTACATCCCGACGAACGTGAGATTGGCCAATGTCACGATCGGGATTTACTGCAAGACGGTGTATTACGGTTCGCTCCGTATCGTCCTCACGGCCCCGAAGGGGAACCAGATCATTCTGAAAAACGAGCTGGCCTTCGGTTCGAACTACGCCGGCTCGCTCGGCCACGAACGCTCGTGGGCGCTTTTCCAGGACGGCGGCCGTACCATGGACGGGACGACCATGCCCAACGATCTCCCGTTTGCCCCCGCCCAGATGCTCGCCAACCTGACGGGGAAAGATGCGCAGGGCTGGTGGACCCTTTCGGTGATGGACAACCGGAACTCGCCCGTCCCGTACCAGAACGGTTTCCTCGAGGGATGGAGCGTGAATTTCAACGCCGTTGTCATCGAGCCTGAAGCCGTTCTCTGGCGGCAGGTCAAGACGGGTTCCCAGCTCGTCGGCCAACTGAACGGTCAGACGCAAATCGTGCCGAACGAAAAAGGCGGGCTCGAAATGTGCACGGTCGCCGGAGTTCCCAACGTCACGCCGGGCAAGAACGGAGAAGCCTACCCGTTCATCATTTCCGGACTCGGCATCCCCGGACTGCTCATCGGCCAACCTGTCCCCGGTTACGTGACGCCGGGACGTTTCCGCGTGACGGTCGATATCGCGACGAGTTACCCCGGCGTACAGGTTGCTGCCTACACAGGGGACATCGCCATTTATTTCGGGCGGGCGCCCCAGTACAATCCGCCTTTACAGTCGCCGCCGTCTCCACCGAACATGCAGGGTACGGCATCCCAGTGGCCGACCGGCTCCGGCGGGTGGACGAATCAGCTCCAGGGCGGCAACCCCACGCAGGGCGGGGTCCGTCTCTCGGCGTGCAATAACTTCGACTCCCCACCGTGGTTTATCCCCGCGAACGATATGGGCGGCTATACGGACTGCACGTTCGACGATCGGGCACTCATCTCGATCACGCAGGCCGAAGTGTGCGGCGGCCCGATGGGTTCCGGGGTATGCGGCGCGTTCCGTCCTGAACTTCCGCTTTCCGGTTTGAACGGGAACCCCGTCGAGGGTCTGTATTACGTGACCGTTTATGACACCTTCGGCGAAGGAAACGTCCAGACATACGGTCAGTTGCGCGTGCTTCGCATAACGGTCGAGTACCTCGCGGGCGGCGGCGAGACCGAAAACCCCATGCTCCACCAGGGTATCGCGGGTCCGCTGATGGGCGTGCCGATCCCCGGACCGATCAGCGGTTACCCGTTCGGCTACCTCGCGGACGTCATCACGACCCTCCCGCCGTACTCGATCCATGCGAAGGAACAGGACCCGATCCTCTTCTTCTGGGGCGTCCAGAAGCTCGGGCCGCGCTCGGCAACGGGCTATGAGAACCTCCAGGCCCGCAGCGGCGCCTCTTCGTTCACGACGCTCGCCGCCGACGGGCCGTATGCTTACCCCGGGACCCTCGTCGCGAATCCCCAACAGGCGGGCCTGACGGTCAATGCCGACGTCGGTTCGCTCCCGTTAGGGAATTACTACTTGCGGTCGGTCCTCAGTCAGCAGAGGTACGACGACGACAACACGGACAACTGGTTCGAGACGCAGAACCCGTTGCAGATCACGCCCACGACGCTGGCATACTACGGCGAAAAGATCAACCAGTGGAACGATTACCAGTCTCCGGGCGGGTCGGGCGTCTACGCCAGCTTCCCGTTCCAGTCGCAGGGTTCCTCCGGTTCGGGTATCGGGCAGACATTCACGCTGTGGAGAAACAGCACGGTCGTCACGAGCATCGATTACAAGATCGACCGCGGTAACGTCGTCGCCCAGACATGGCGCACGCCTCTCCGCATCACCGTGTGGAAAGTCGGCGGCCCTCTCGGCTTGATCGGCGCACCCGTCGGACCGCCGGTGGCGCGTTCCAAGACGATCGGCGCGGACGAGTACATGCTGGGCAACTGGCGGAGCTTCCCGCTCTACGCCTGCGACCAGCAGGGCAACATCACGAACAACCCCAGTGTGACCCTGCCGCAAGGCACCTATGTCGTCATGCTCGACAATATGGCGACGACGAACCTCGTCCTCTACCCGTACAGCTGGGGCATGCTGCCCTTCTTGACCGACAGGAATCAGGCGTTCCGCTTCAACGAGAATTTCGGCCCCATCGGCACGTACGCGACTACCGGCACGCGCTTCATGTACCAGTACAACACGGGGACGACCGCACCGCCGAGCCAGCCGATGTCCGCGCTCTCGACCCCGTGCCCGTGGAGCAATTACTGCCTGCCGATGCGGGTCAACATGACCACCCTCAACGACTTCGCCATCGATTACCTCAGCATCAACGGCCTGAAGGGGACGGAGTCCCTGACGATCACCGCCGCGCCGTTCCAGCCGAACGTCATCGTCACGGCGAACTCGCTGCAGGGCAACAACATGAAGGACTTCAACATCCGCCTCGAGATCTTCGACGGCGCGAACAACCGTGTGTACCTGCACGACCGCAACTACGGTCCCCAGGGCACACCGCCTGTCGCCGGAATCGCGGGGTACGAAACGGTCTCCGTCCCGATGGCGCAGTGGAACCCGCCGTACGGCGGCATGTATCGCATGCGCGCCTTCTTCTCGCGCAAACCGGACGACCAGAACCCCGTGAACGACGAGCATGAATTCTGGCTCTACGTGTCGAGCTCGCGTGCGATTCTCGCCACCGGCTCGGGCGCGACGGCCGCCGACATCGACGCCGCGGTCTCCACGCTCCGCAACAAGGGCGTCACCGTCGAAGTGATGGAAGCTTCCGACGCGCGCATCGCCGCCGCGAGAGGCCTCGACATCTACGTGATGGGCACCGTCCAGGGCGACGCGAAGAACGTCATCGCCAAGGCGATCGAGAACGGCAACAACATCGGCATCGTCTATGAACGGAAAGCGAACATCGGCAAGCTCCTCCGCGTCGTCGACAACGTCTTCGACATCGAGCGGCCGAACGCCGACTACGACCGGATGACCCTCTTCCCGAGGATCGAGGAACGCTCGCTGAACGAGCGTCCGGTCCGGATCCCCGAAACGCTTCCCTTCAAGACGGTGGACGAGCTCGTCGCGCAGATCAAGGCGCTGCGCCCGAACGTCGAGCCGGTGCAGAACGATCCGGTCGAGGTGAAGCCGATCGACGAGGAGATCCGCCGTTCGATGATCCCCGTCGAGACTCGCACGCCGTACGGTGAACTCCGCACGGTGGACGTCGAACTCGGCGATCTCGGCGTGCTCTTCGTGTCGCCGACCAACCGGAAACCGGTTTACGAGATCGCAGAAGCCGTCGTGCCGGGCGGGTTCGGTCTCGAGCAGAACTACCCGAACCCGTTCAACCCATCGACGAGCATCTCGTACTCGTTGCCGCAAGCGAGCGTCGTAACGCTGCGTGTGATCGACATGCTCGGCCGCGAGGTCGCGACCATCGTCAACGAGACGCAGGCGGCGGGTCGCTACACCGTCACGTGGAAGGGCATGAACCAGAACGGCGAGAGCGTCGCGAGCGGTACGTACATCTACCGCATCGACGCTGTGCCGGTCGACGGTTCGCAGCCGTTCACGGGCATGAGGAAGATGACCCTGTCCAAGTGAGCCGCGGGGATTCCCCGCATCACCTCGCGACACGGGTCGCGATAAACGGCGGGCGCCCGGATCACCGGGCGCCCGTTTTTTTCTGATCGGCGGGAGAGGGCATCGGCCTCGACGGCGTTTCCCCTTTCCCTCGAACGCGATTTCGCGTATTTTCAAACAGCAGAAACAACTCTTCGTACCATGATGCTTCTTTCGAGAACTCTCGGGCGTACCATCGCCGTCACGGCAGCCTTTCTCGTTCTCGCGTCGAGCGGGGGGAGAAGCCAGGTCTGTGAATCTCTCCAATACTACAACCCATCCGGGGCGGAACATGTCTACACGTCGGCCCTCCCGACCGTGTGGTGGGGGCTACGCGTCTCCCCCACGCTCCCGTTCGCCGCGACGGTGGACTCCGCGCTCATCGGTTTCGGCATCCAGAAGAACAACACGGCCTTCATCTACGACACCCTCGAAGTGCGCGTGTTGCGCGACACGCTCCCGATGATCCAGATCCTGGATTCCTACGTTGCGGGGATCCCCGCCACCGGGGGACAAGTTCCCGATACGTACTGGGTCGTGGAGTTCGATTTTACCCCTCCGATGGCCACGATTCCTGCAGGTCGGAGTTTCTGGATCGCGTGGCGACTCCGCGGTCCCGCGGTGGATGTGGCACGCATCCTCATGAGAAAACCCGCCGCGAACCCTTCGCGTTCCGTCGTCATCAATCCCAACGGGACGACGCAAACCGTCACGCAGTTCCTCGCGTCGTCGACATTCCAGGACAGCGTGGATCTCTACGCGGAGGCCCACGTCTGTTACCCCGGTGCACCCCCCGTCGAACTCGTCTCCTTCCGTGCGCGGTGGGAGAACGAACAGGGAGTGCTGGAGTGGAACACCGCAACGGAGACCAACAACCTCGGTTTCGAAGTCCAACGTCTCGCAGACCGATCCCGCGACGGCAGGTTCGCCGTCTGGCAGAGGCTGGGTTTCGTCCCGGGGTCCGGCACCAGTACGAGCGAGCGCACATACCGTTTCGTCGATGCACAGCCGCGGGTTGTGATGGATGAACACGGCATCGTCCGGTACAGGCTCTGCCAGGTGGATTACGACGGCACCGTCACGCACTCCCCGGTTGCGGAACTGCACGTCCCCTTCACGGCAGGCGGATGCACGCTCGAAGCGGTGCGTCCGAACCCTCTCCGCCGCGCGGATGGAATCGGGCGGACCGTGTTCACACTCGCATCTCCCCGCCACGTCCGTATCGATCTGTACGACGTTTTGGGGCGGCACGTCGGGTTGCTCTGCGAAGGGGATTTCCCGGCAGGTGTCCACGAAGCGGCGATCGACCCCAAGACCCTCGCCCCCGGTTCGTATCTCGTCGTCCTGGCGGTAGACGACGCCCGGCTGAGCCGGCGCGTCTGCATTCCGGACTGACGGTTTCTTTCGCCAGCTCATGCCTCCCCGGAGGGCGGGTTCGAGGACGAAGCGCAGCCCCACCGGCCGTCGCGAGGGAACCCGGTGCGGCGATGCATTCCCATGGCTGCTTACGACTGCGGTCGTTCTCGCAGCCGTCGTGCGCATCGCGTTCTTTCTCCAATTGCGGGGAACCCCCTTCTTCGCAATGCATATTTCGGACGCGAAGATCTACATGGAAATCGCCGCGTCGGTGGGGAGCGGGGCGCCGCATCCCGCGTCTTCGTTCATGTCCCCCCTCTACCCGCTTTTCATCGCGGGCATCGCGTCGATTTTCGGCAACGCGGTGTTCTGGGTCCGCCTGATTCAATGCGTCCTCGGGACGGTTGCGGTCATGCTGACCGGCCTGCTGGGTAAGCGCTTGTGGGACCGGGCAGCCGGCTTGTCCGCGGCGTTTCTCCTCGCCCTATCCCCCGAGGCGGTCTTCTTCGACAACATGATCCTCGTCGAGTCGTTCCTCGTCTTTTCGAGCGCGCTGTACCTCTTCTTCGCCGAGAGGTCTTCGGGTGAAGGAGGTATCCTCGGTGGTCTCGGGGCCGGTGCGGCACTGGGCTTGGCGGTCGTCACCCGGTTCAGCCTCGCCCTCGTCGTGCCGGCAGCTCTCGCCGAACGGCTCCGCTTCCGGGGGAAACGAGGTATTGCCGACCCGCGTTTCGCGGCGATGATCGCGGCGGCCGTTCTCTGTGTCGTGCCCTTCATGGTCCGCAACGCCTTGTCCGGCGGGTCGGCCGTGTCGGTCACGAGTTCCGGGGGCTTCAATTACTATGCGGGGAACAACTCCGCGTGTGAGGGGTGGTACCGTGTGCCCGAAGAGGTCGATATCTCGCGCGACCCGAACGGGATGCGGTACGCCTCGCGCGATGCGGGGCGGGAGCTCACGCCCGCCGAAACCTCGGCGCACTGGTTTGGGAAGGCATGGGCATGGATGAAGGAACACCCTCTCGACTGGCTCCTCCTGCAGGCGCGCAAGCTGCTCCTGTTTTTCCACCCCGGTGAGATCGACCAGTTCGGTCTCACACCGTCATTCTTCCGGCACGAATACGGCACCGTCCTTTCCCTCCCGTTGCCGGCCTGGCCCGTCCTCCTGTTCCTCGCATGGATGGGATTGGCCGCCATGGTCCGGGACCGGGCGCCGAGCGGACCGGTCTTGCCGTTCGCCGCGGCCGTCATCGTCTCGACCGTCGTGTTCTTCGTCAACGGCCGGCTCCGCATGCCGGTGTACCCCGCCCTCGCTCTTCTCGGCGGTTACGGCGTTCGCGTGGGGATCGAAGCGGTTCGAGAACGCTCGCTCCGAAGGGCGGCGGCTCTTGCGGGAGGTGCGGCGTTCGCCGCGGTTTCCCTCGCGTTCCAGCCCGCAATCCCGGACCGCCACGAGCGCCCATACCAGGCCCTCGGTGATTTCGCGTTCCGCGCAGGGAATTACGCCGATGCGGAACGCTTTTTCAGCGCTTCGCTGGCCGAGGTCCCCACGAGCGAAGCTTACATGGGAAAAGGCAACGCTCTCGCAGCACAGGGGCGCTTCGAGGAAGCCTCGCTCCGATACGACAGCGCTCTCGCGCTGAACCCGCGGAACGCGCTCGCATGGTTCAACGCGGGGAACCTCGCGCTCCAGCGGGGAGACGCGGCGGTAGCCCTGCGCGCCTGGGAACGCAGCATTTCCCTCGATCCGGAGCGGTCGGCACCATGGAGGAACCGCGGGCTGCTCCTCGCGCGCCTCGGGCGCATCGCCGAAGCGGTTTCCTCGCTTGAACAGGCCGTGGAACTGGAAACGGACATCGCGGTCCGAAAATCCCTTCGTCGCGACATCGACGCTCTCCGCAGGGCTGCGCAGCCGCGGGAGCCCTGATCACCTCCCCGCGTCCGAACTCTCATCTTCGTCATGGGGGCCGACCGCCTTGTGCGGAGGAAGGTTCAGGACCTCGTCCGCGAAATGCTGGACGAAGTACGAGACGATGTCCTTGACGGAAACGACCCCGACGGGAATGAAGTCGCGGTTCACGATCGGGATGTGGCGGTACCCGCCGAGGTCCATGAAGTTCATCGCGTAGGCGATGGTGTCGTCCTCGTACAGGGCGTGGGGGTTGACGGTCATCACCTCTGAGAGGGGGGTGGTTCTCAGGTCGAAGGACGAGCCGATAATTTTCTTCAGCACGTCGCGTTCCGTGAAGATGCCGTAGAGGACGTTCCGGCTGGTCACGAGCACGCAGCCGATCCGTTTCGTCTGCATGAGGAAGATCGCCTGGTTGATCGGCGTGTCGATCGAACAGGTGATCGCCGGTTTCATGATGGTCTTCAGCGAACGGCGGAGGAGGTTCCCGTCGATGACGGGGAACTGGGCCTCCGCTTCCGAAGAGAGGTGGGGGAATGGAACGTTTTCGTCTGCCATGGGTATCCCGCCATGATGGTGTCGTTTATTCGAGAGGTCCGATGCGCCGTTCCACGGCTTCCAGGATGGCGCCGTTGCGCACGAGTTCCGCCGCACGCCGGAGGTCTTCGGCGAGCACGCGGTCGTCCCCGAGGGACGGGATGACTTCGCGGATCGCCGCGTGCGCCGCGCTTGTCCCGCGTCCCATGGCGAGCGGTGCATGGAAGTCCAGTCCTTGCGCAGCGGCGACGAATTCGATGGCGACGACCTGCTCGGCGTTGAGGAGAACGTGGAAAGCTTTCCGCGCGGCGATCGCGCCCATGCTGTTGTGGTCTTCCTGGTTGGCGGAAGTCGGGATGGAATCGACACTCGCGGGGTGCGCGAGGACCTTGTTTTCCGAGACGAGGGCGGCGGCGGTGTACTGCGCGATCATCAAGCCGCTGTTGAGGCCGCCGTTCCGTGTGAGGAAGCGCGGCAGTCCGCTGAGCGAACCGTTGACCAACCGCTCGATGCGGCGCTCGGAGATGCCTGCGAGCTCCGCGAGGGCGACGGCGAGGAAATCGCCTGCGAGGGCGACGGGTTCGCCGTGGAAATTCCCTCCCTCGATGAGTTCCTCGCCGTCGGCGAAGACGAGGGGGTTGTCCGTCACAGAATTGATCTCCACGGCGAGCACGCCCCGCACGTAATCCATCGCGTCGCGCATGGCTCCGTGCACCTGGGGAATGCAACGGAGCGAGTACGCGTCCTGGACGATCTCGTGCCCGTGCCGATGCGCCTCGCGGATGGCACTTCCCTCGAGCAGGCGGAGCACGTTCCGCGCCGAGCGCTGCTGACCGGGGTGCGGGCGGACGGCGTGGAGCCGCGGCGAACAGGAGCGGTCCGTCCCACGGAGGGCTTCCATCGTCATGGCGCCCGCGATATCGCACTGGCGGGCCAGCGATGCGGCACGCACGGCGGCCAGCGACAGGTAGGCCGTCATCATCTGCGTCCCGTTGATGAGCGCGAGACCTTCCTTCGCCGCGAGGGTCGGCGGCGTCAGCCCCGCTGTGCGGAGCGCTTCCGCGATAGGACGGCGCCCATTCCCCTCCGCATCCCAGCACTCGCCGACACCCGTCATTCCGAGCACGAGGTGGGAGAGGGGAACCAGGTCGCCGCTCGAACCGACCGACCCCTGCGAGGGAATCACCGGAACGATGTCGGCGTTGAGCATGTCGAGGAGGAAACGAACGGTCTCGACGCGGATGCCGGAATACCCGCCGGCGAGCGCATTCGCGCGGAGAAGCATCATCGCGCGCGTGACGGGTTTCGGGATCGGTTCGCCGCACCCCGCAGAATGGCTCACGATGAGGTTCTTCTGCAGCTGCTCGATGGCATCCTCGTCGATCGAGACCGTGCTGAATTCCCCGAAGCCGGTCGTGACACCGTACATGGTGCGCTTCTCGCGGACCCATCGTTCGACGAGATCGCGCGAAGCCTGCATTCTCCTGCATGCATCCGGGTCAAGGGAAACCTCGCCGCCGCGTACCGCGATTGCGAACACGTCATCGAGCGTGAGCGAGGAACCGTCGAGTCGAAGGACAACCATGGGAGGCAGGAGATCGGCTGAATATACTCGCCGCCAAACTACGAAGGAACGACACATCGTTCAACGGAAAGCCGGCGAGGAACAACACGACAAGGGAACCGCCATGCGTCTGCTCGCGAAGGGAAACCCCGTCCCGGATCTTCCCGTGCGGGATCGGTTCGGCGAGGAATTGGAAATGGGATCTCCGCATTTCATTTTTTCAGAAAGATGGGGAGAGGTTTCTCTCCGAGACATTCAACTCCACACAGCATGTCATGACACGGCCTTTCCGAGTGAGTCTCACCGCCTTCGGCGCGCTGCTTCTGCTCTATACCTTGCTCCGCCTCGGCTTCTACGTGGTGAACGGGGCATACTACACCGACGTCTCCGCCGTCGAGGTGTTCCGCGCTTTCGTCCGCGGTGTCCGCTTCGACGCGGCGGGCATTCTTCTCCTCAACGTGCCCGTGCTCCTCCTTTACCTTCTCCCGGGCGAGCCTTCGCGTCTACGGTGGTACAGGGCTTTCGTGTTCGGTCTCTTCCTCCTCCTCAACGTCACCGCCATCGCCCTGAACCTCGCAGACTACGCCTACTACCCGATGGTTCAGCGCCGACTCCTCTACGAACCGTACACGATGCTGCCGGACCTGTGGCGCATGGCGCCCGCGACGCTTTCCCGTTACCGCTTCCTCGCCCTGGGTTTCGCCGTCCTCTCCGTGCTTTTCGCCCTCGGTATGTCGCGTCTCCTTCGTGCCGTGGAACGACGGCAAGCGGCCCCCCGCGCCCTGTGGAAGGAAATCCTCACGCTCGCCCTGGCGGCAGTTCTCGTCGTCATCGGCATCCGCGGCGGTCTGCAATTGAAACCTCTCCGCCAGAGCAACGCATTCGTGTCGCCCGTCCCCGCCCTAGGGTACCTGACGCTCAACAGCACGTACACGGTTTTACGGACGCTCTTTCAACCGGCACTGCCTGCGTACGATTTTCTCCCGCAGGCGGAGGCGCAAGCGGAAGTCCGGACCCTGCTTGCCTCCTGCGGCGAGATGTTCCCCGATACGGCCTACACTTTTCTCCGAAAGCGTGCCCCCGCCGATGGGGAGAGGCGGCTCAACGTCGTCATCATCATCATGGAGAGCTGGACGACCGTTTACAACGGCTGCATCAGCGGCAAGCGGACGATCACGCCGTTCTTCGACTCGCTGGCGCGCGGCGGCCTCCTTTTTTCGAACTTCATGGCGAACGGACAGCGCTCGATCGAGGCGGTCCCCTCGATCCTTGCTTCCATCCCCGGTCTCTATCACGCCTCGCTCATCGGCTCGAAGGCGGAAATGAACAACATTCGCGGGCTCGGCACGATCCTCCGCGAGCGGGGCTACACGACCTCCTTCCACCATGGCGCGACGACGGGATCGATGGGATTCGACGCGTTCGCGCGACTCGCAGGCTTTTTCCATTACTATGGGAAAGAATCCTACCCTTCCCCGGCCGATTCTCTCTTCGATCACGTCTGGGGGTTGAACGACGAACCCTTTTTCCTCGACGCCGTCGAGAAGATCTCCGCTCTTCCGCGTCCCTTCTGCTCCGTCCTCTTCTCCCTCTCCTCGCACATCCCTTTCGAGGTGCCGCGACACCGCCATCCGCTCTTCGAAGCGTACAAAGAGGATGACGCCTTCGAACGATCTCTCCGCTACTCGGATTTCGCCCTCGGGCGGTTCTTTCACAGCGCCCGCGAGAAACCGTGGTTCGACAGTACGGTCTTCCTCATCACCGCGGACCACACCATCTTCGGGGCACGCAACACGGTGCATTCTTACTACCATATCCCGCTGTTGATCTATGCCCCCTCGTTCATTCGACCGGGGAGGGAAGACCGCATCGGTTCGCACGTCGACATTCTGCCGACGATTCTCGACCTGCTCGGGATACCGGCTTTCCACGCTTCGATGGGGCGTTCCCTGCTGGATCCCGACCGCGTCCCGTTTGCGGTGGAACGCAACGGACCGGAGTATTGCATCTTCGATGATTCCCTCCTCTACGTTCACGACTTGGAAAACGAGAAGGGGCTATTCCGGTATCGCGAAAACCCGAAAACAGCGTGCGATGTGCGTGCCGTGTATCTTGAGCACGCAGCGAGGCTGCGGCGCATGCTTTTTTCGTATCTCCAGACCGTGACACACGCGCTGGCGGACAACCGCATCGTCCCGCCGGACTTGGTGAGATACATGAATCACCGACGATGAGAGGTACCTCACGACGAAGCAATGACCCGTCTGATACACGCTTGGGGAGGTCGGTTCGGTATGCTGAGCGAGGCTGCGTTTCTCATGAGGCGATGTCCAGGAGTCCACAGCGCGTTCGGTATAATCGTTCGCCGGATTTAGAGATATGCCGTTCCGTGCCGAACGGCTGACCGGACCGGAGGGCACGAAAGACACACGGATCCCGGAGCGCCGCAAGGCTTCATCCCGACGATGCCTTCCGACCGCCGCTGCCATGGTTTGCGAGGAACGCTCGTGCGCCGCTTTGCCGTGAAAGGGACCAGCGAATCGATCCTGTGCGGTACGCTGCGAAGAGAGGGGAGACGTGACGCACGGTGTACGGGACAAGACACGTGTTCTTCAAGTCCGTTTCGAATCATCACATTGCCGTGGAGGGAACCGGTCAAGGTAATCCCCTTTCGTATCGCCGAATCACGGCGAAACCCGGCAAATCCGAAACACGATGCGGCTCGGGGTGAAGGGACAGGGAACCGGAACTTCGCCTCTGAGGTTATGCAGCGGTATCCGAGGACGTTCCATCATGCCGACGTGGGGGAATCCGGTTAGGAGGCGTGTCCCTCACATGGCACCGGAGAACGAGAGATGCCGTTGCGACGTTGTTGATCCAGGCCGACTGTGCGAGGTCGCGGGGGCGGACGGTCATCCCCGATTCTCGTTCACGGTGACCGTCGGATGGACCGCACTCTGACAGTTCTTCCCGTCTTGCATGCGAGATATGATCTCACGAACCTACCAGGGTCGAGCAGGTTGCTGTTCCTATAAATTCTCGCAAATATCTTTCTGTTCCCTATCGCCCTCACGAATAACGGTCGAAACCCCATGGGAAAGACTGACACCCTCGAATGGAAATGAAGGGAAAACCATCATTGTTCAAATTTTCGCGAATGATGTCCGATCGGTGAGGATGATATTTCCCTCTTGTTTTTTATTGTGTATTCGAAATCATCTTCCATTTTTCTTTATTTGATATGGAAATTCATTTGATAAATAGTTAGGTTAAGTTCAATCATGAGGACGGCTGACGTTTCAGATCGAATAAAAACGTCACCGAAACAACAAGATGCTTCGGTTTTGCAGGTTCTCCCTTCGATGGTTCCCATGCGAATAGGGATTGTCGCAGTGAGAAATGGTGCGAAATCTCAACCGGTCCTGGAAGAACATCCTTTCAGGCAACTGGGATTTCCCCTTCATAGTCTCCTCGGTTTGTGACATCCCGGGTGATGGGATTTTTTACGCCTTTGTGAAAACTCACGGTCAATCGATCTTTCGAATGTTGCCGGTTCCCAACGATCATCGTTGCGGGAAAAAACAGCCTTATCATGGGAAGGGGTTTCTGTTTCGGGGACCGTTTCGCCCGTTGATCTTTCCTTTATGGATAACGAGAGTCCGTGTTTTTCCGGAGGCAGGCAGGCTTCGTACCGTCCGGCTCATGGTCAGTCTGTCGATATTTTTGTTGCCGGTTACAGTATCCTGCGCACATGTTGTCGATTGGTTCGTAAACGTGGGGAGCCGCGATGGAGCCCCGTTGACGGAACGTAGCCATTCCCCTCGTATCTCCTGCGTTTCACCCCCTCTCGCCTTCATCGAGAATGCAGGGCACGTTCGCGATCTCAGCGGACGGCAGCGGCCCGATGTCCTGTACCTGCTCGACGGTCGGAACGCGTGGTTGTATTTCACCGCCCGCTCCGTCAGTTTCGTTTTCCCGGGTAAACATCTTGAGGGAGAGAATACCCGGCAACAGGAACACATGAGTGGCCGGGTGCGGAACGGGGCGGGCATTCGGCGCATCGACATGGTCTTCGAGGGTGCTTCGGCCCACCCTGTCGTTGTTCCCGAGGACCCCCTCGACGTTGCCGTCTCGTTTTACACCCCCGCTGCGACCGCCGGCGTCCGCGTCGAGCGCGTGTACCGCACGCTCCGCTACCGCGGTATTTACGAGGGCATCGACCTTCTCTTCACCGTGAAGGACGATGGCGTCAAATACGCATTCATCATCCGGCCGGGGGGGAGGATATCGGATATCCGCATCCGTTATCTGGGTGCCGGGGACGTCTCGATCACACCCGGCGGCACTCTACAGGCCCTCTCGCCGGAGGGTGTCCTCGACGATTCCGCTCCCGTCGCGTGGACATCGCCCTTCCCGTTTTCTGGGACACTCCCGACCAGTCTCGAGTATTGCACGGCGGCGGAGCGGAGCGCCCCGGTCCTTGTGGACCGCGTTCTCGAAGGCTGTACGACGCGGTTCAGGGCGGCGCCCTACGACGGGAACTCGACACTCGTGATCGACCCGTTCCTCCAGTGGTCGACGTACTTCGGCGGTTCCGCCCCGGATTACGCCCGGGCGGCCTGCATGGACGCGCAGGGGAATCTCTACATCGCCGGCTATACGATGAGCACCGATTTCCCCGTGACCCCCGGCGCTTTCCAGGGGAAGAATGCAGGCAAACTGGATGTTTTCGTCGCAAAATTCGACCCATCCCGCGAGAAGGCATGGTGTACCTACTATGGCGGGTCGGGGGAAGAGGAATCGCCGCGGATCGCACCTGTGCCGGCGGGCGGTGTGGTCGTGTCGGGGAACACCACGAGCGATGATTTCCCCGTGTCGGCCGGCGCTTTCCAACCGCACAACAACGGGAAAACCGACATGTTTCTCCTCAAGCTCGACGCGGAAGGTGTGCGCGAGTGGGCCACATATTTCGGCGGGGGATTGAGCGACGAGTGTGCGGGTCTCGCGGTCTCGCGCGGGGGCGACATCGCCATTGCGGGCGGGACGTTCAGCACGAATTTCCCCGTGAGCCGCGGTGCTTTTCAGACGATCAACACCGGGGACTTCGATGCCGTCGTCGCTCGCTTCAGCCCGGCGGGCGCGAGGATATGGGCGACGTATATCGGCGGCTGGGGCATGGATTTCGCGACGTCCGTCGTGTTCGCGGGCAACGGGGAACTGTGCGTCGCCGGGTATACCGAAAGTCAGAATTTCCCCGTGTCGAGCCGGGCGGCGCAAGGGCGATACGGCGGGGGGCCTTACGATATGTTCGTCGGCCGTTTCACCGAGACCGGGTCCCTCGCCTGGGTCACGTACTGTGGCGGGAGCCGAGAAGACCGGGCGACGTCCGTCACGACGGACCGCACGGGGCGGATCATCGTCATCGGCCAGACGGAAAGCGGGGATTTCCCCGGCCTCGAGAAGGCGGGCGGCCAGGGCACCCAAGCATCCATCGACGCCGTCGTCGTGGAAATGGACGTGAAGGGTACGATCGTCCGCTCCCAACGGTTCGGGGGACGCGGGATCGATATCGCCACCGCGCACGTCGTGGACGACGCGGGGAATGTCATCATCGTCGGGCAGACGGAGAGCGTGGATTTCCCGGTCACCCACGACGCGTTCCAGCAAAAGCACGGCGGGGCATCCGACGTGTTCCTCGCGCGATTCAACGCCGCGGGGAGCAGAGTGTTCTCGACGTATTTCGGCGGGAGGGACCAGGATATCCCTTACGGCATCGCCGTGGAAGCGAACGGGAACATTATCGTCACCGGCATCACGTCGAGCACGGATTTCTTCACGAGAAACGCTTCTCAGCGGAAGAGAGCGGGCTACACGGACGCGTTTCTCCTTCGCGTCGTGTTCGACGAGCCCGTCGCCAACGCGGGACCCGACACGATGGTCTGCCTCGGTTCGAGCGTGCAGATCGGGAGGCAGGCGAGCCGCGGGAAACCTCCTTACCGTTTCGCGTGGAAACCGTCCACGGCTTTGAGCGATCCTACTGCGATGTCCCCTCTCGCAGCGCCGCGCAAGACGACGGTCTATGAACTCACCGTCATGGATGCGGAGGGTGCGACGGGAACGGATTCCGTGACCGTCAGGGTCGTCGATCCCCCCCGTGTGAATGCCGGGAAAGACCGAGCGGTGTGCAAAGGGGACAGCGTCGTGCTCGCGGCGCATGTGAGCGGCGGTCTCAGCCCGTACTGGTATTCGTGGTCCCCTGCGACGGGTTTGAGCGCGACAGACGTTCTCTCCCCGAGGGTATTTCCGGGCGAGACGACACGCTTTACGCTGACCGTGCGCGACATGAACGGTTGTGTCGCATCGGATTCCGTCCTCGTCACGGTCTTCCCGCCGGTCGAGGCACATGCAGGGGACGATGTGACAATCTGTGCGGGCTCGGAGACGACCCTGGGTCTGTCCCCCACGGGCGGGAAAGCGCCTTACACGTACCGCTGGTCGCCGGCCGAAGGGCTCTCTTCCACCTCCTCGGTACGACCAACCGCAAAGCCGGATCGGACGACGACATACTCGCTCGAGGTGACCGACGCGAACGGCTGCGTTGGGCGGGACACCGTAACCGTTCGCATCCTGGAACGCATTCGTGCGGATGCAGGGCCGGACCGCTCGATTTGTCCCGGCGAACGTGTCCGGCTCGGTGGGACAACCCCGACGGGCAGGGGCCCCTTCCGTTACGAGTGGACCCCCGTCGCGGGATTGAACAGCGCAACGGTTCCGGACCCCATCGCCTATCCGGTTCACACGACGGATTACGTGCTCACCGTGACGGACGCGAACGGGTGTACGGGGAGCGATACCGTTCGGGTGTCGGTCAACAGCATGGTGCGCGTGGATGCAGGTGCGGATATGGATCTCTGCGAGGGGAACCGTGTACGAATCGGGTCGCCTGCGGAGGGTGGGACTCCGCCGTACACGTATGCCTGGACACCCGCCAGGGGATTGAGTTCGCCGTCCGATGCCCAACCGTTGGCCGCCCCGACGGAAACGGAGCGATACGTCGTCACGGTAACGGACGCCAACGGGTGCACGGCGCGCGATACCGTGGTTGTTTCCGTGCACGCAGTGCCGCGCGTGAAAACCGACCCCGATTTTTCGATCTGCCGCGGCTCACGGAGGAAGATCACCGCGACCGTCCGGGGCGGGCAGAGACCGATCCATTTCCGATGGACGCCGCAGATGGGCTTGAGTGCGTATGACGTTCCGAATCCCATCGCGAGCCCCGACACGACGACGGTGTACATCGTGACCGCCACGGACGCGAACGGGTGTACTTCGACGGACACGATCGTCATCACGGTACGCCCTTGCAGCCGCGCGGACGCGGGAGCCGATGTCGAAATCTGTGCGGGTTCAGAAACGGCTCTCGGCGGGGAACCGGCCGACCCGATGGAACAGCCACAGTATTTCTGGATGCCTGCGACCGGGCTGAGCGCGGCGAACAGGCATCGAACCACTGCAAAACCGCGCGAGACGACGACGTACATTCTCCGTGTCACGAACATGTACGGGTGCGAGAGCCTCGATACCGTCACGGTCACCGTCCATCCGGGACCGATCGCGGACGCCGGCCCACCGGTCGCGATCTGCGAAAGGGAGCGAACAGTGATCGGACATTATGCGAGCGGCGGTTTGCCGCCGTATTCGTATTCGTGGCAGCCTGAGGCAGGACTCGACGACCCGCACGAACCCCGCCCGACGGCTCAACCGCAGGTTTCCACCTCGTATATCCTGACGGTAACGGATGCACGGGGCTGTGCGTCCTCGGATACGGTCCCGGTAACGGTGCGCCCCGTGCCCATCGCCGAGGCGGGCCGCGATATGGAGATATGCAGCGGGACGGCGGTGAGACTCGGCGCTGCCGCCTCCGGTGGTCGAGGTCCGTTCATCTACAGCTGGACGCCCGCCTTCGGTTTGGACGATCCTCGCTCCGCTGGTCCTGTCGCAACGCCGCCGGTGACGACGGTGTACCATCTCACAGTAACGAACGCGGAAGGGTGCAGTGCGCACGACAGCGTCCTCATCGTGGTGCACGCCTCGCCGTCCCCGCGTATTCGGAGCGACGGGCCGACGACGTTCTGCGAAGGGGAGAACGTGACGCTCGACGCGGGAGGGGACTACAAGGCGTATTCGTGGAGCGACGGTTCCACGACCCGCAGCGTCAATGTCCGATCATCCGGCGAGTATCGGGTGACCGCGATCGACGAGTTCGGATGCAGAGGCGTTTCGGAGGCGGAACGGGTTCGGGTCATCCCGCTCCCGAGACCGCGCATCGTCGTCCTCGGGCGGAACGCCCTCTGCGAGGGGGAAAGCGTGTCCCTGGATGCAGGAGCCGGTTATGCCTCCTACCGATGGTCGACGGGCGACACCGCTCGCGTGATCTCCGTTGGGCGCGAAGGGACCTACACCGTGTCGGTCACGAACGCGGAAGGGTGCGAAGCGTCGGCGGACCCTGTCGTCGTGACCGTGCGCCCGAGACCCCGTCCGATCGTTTCCCGGTGCCGTGACACGCTGACGGTGACACCTGCCGCGTCGTACCAGTGGCTGGTTGACGGGAAACCGTTGCGTGGCGCGGTGAACCGCGAATGCATCGCGGACAGGACGGGTTCCTACGCCGCCGTCGTACGGAATGCCGAAGGCTGCTCTGCACAGTCGGATCCCGTGGATGTCGTCATCGGCAGTTGTACGGCTGCGCTGGGCAGGAAAACCGCCCGGCGTGGCGACACCGTCCATATCGCTCTCGAGTGCAAGGCGGAGAGGGAACTCGATCGAAGCGGGGCGGTATCTTTCGAAGCGTCGATCCGCGTGAGAAAGGGAGAACTCGCTCTGCTCGATTCCACGCTGGCCGTTTCCGACGAAGACGGGACCTCTGTGATCATGGTACGCGGAACGCGTACGCCCGGTTCGCCTGTCCTCGCACGCATCCCTTTCCGTGCGCCGGGGAAAGCGGGACGTTTCCGCCTTTCCCTGGTCTCGTTCCGCTGGCTGGACGGCACGGCGCGTGCCGTGACACGCGACGGCGAAGTGCGCGTGATCCCCTGACCACGGAATCGTCTGTATTCCCATCGCTCGGGGATCGGAGCATGATGAGGTATGACATCGGTGTGTGAAAAATACGATTGTCCGAAAGACCCCATCGCCCTTTGGGCGACATGGTGCGCCATCCTTCCCGGCACAGGTCTCATCGGAAAGAAGTATAGACGCCGAGACGAGCAGGAATGAACGCGAACTGGGCGGGAACATACCCAGCGAGGAGGTTCGCATTCACGTATCGGACGGAAAGAATGAATGATCTACCGGGAAATGCAACAATCCTTCGAGGTGCTATCCGTCAGTGCGATCGCTTCGTTAGCACCGGCCGCAGAGGTCCCTCGACGTTCCACGAGAGGATGCCTTTCCCGGGTACATGCCGGAACCGGTGATCGCGATGTCCCTGAGATGCGAAGCACGGTTGCATGCATATCGGGAGGATTCCGTTCGTCGGTCGCTGAATAATGCACGGATGGGGGACGGTGAAACCGCCCTTTTCCCGATCCGACAAGGCCGCCATGGTTTTGACTGTGGTCCGGCGATGATGAGAGATTATCCGAGCATCGCTTCATCGCACGATCGACCATTTTCAAGAGTGAGCGGTACATGCCGAACGCGTCGTGCCTGCTATCCCATGCGCGTTTTCGGAGGGGGTGCATCTGCGCGGGTCTTTGGTGAGAAACTCCGTTTTCTCGGTCGATGATTGTCGGGAAGACGTGCTGCCGTTTTGTAAGGCGCACGTTCGACAGATTCTTGAAGGAGGAAAAATGGGCTGGATTGTCCGCTTCGTTTTTTCTAGTTTCTCGAAGAATTTCACCATACGCGAATCTCGATGACCGTCGCACTCTTTCTCCTCGCCTCGCTTCTCTCCCCTCCCGGCGGAGATCATGCTGGGCTCGACCGTGGTGGGTACAGGCCCGAGAACAGCGCGGAATCGATCTCCCTCACGGGCTGGAGGTTCCTAAGAAACGACGGGAGAATCCGCGACACGCGGGGAAAGAAACGCGATGATATTCTCTACAGTGCCGATTTCGGGTCCCTGCGCGTCTATTTTTTCAGAGATCGCGTCTCGTACGTTTTTCTCGAGCGCACCGGCGGGCAAGACGATGACGTGCATGAATGCATTCACACCCACGAGGCTGCGAGCGGGCATTCCTGCGGTGTCACGCTCGTGCGTGACGCCTACCGCGCCTACAGGGTCGATGCGCGTTTCGGGGGTGCCTCCCGCCGGGTGAACCTGCGGCCTGTCTGTCCTGGACCGTCTCTTTCCCGTGCCCCTCTTTCGCCTGCCGTCGAAACGGAGACGCTCGTCTATGAAGGGATCTACCCCGGCATCGATGCCGTGTTCACCGTGAAAAAAGGCGGCATCAAGTGCGATTGGGTTCTGCAACCCGGTGCACGTCCGGAGAACATCGAGCTCGCGTACATCGGGGCGAAAGCGATCCGCATCCAGCCATCGGGCGATCTGCTGATCGAAACGCCGCTCGGTTCGATCATCGAAGGCGCACCTCTCCTATTCCCGGTCGAGGGGGCGGACCGGCCGGAGACCGTTTCACCGGACGGGAATCGGGCGCTTCCCGCACGCTTCGAGCTGGCGGGTTCTGTCGTGCGTCTGAGGGTCCCCACTTACGATGCGCGTTTCCCCATGCTCATTGACCCCTTTGTCGAGTGGTCTACATACATGGGAGGGGGGAGCACGGATTTCGGGACGGGAACGGCGATCGACCCCGACGGGAACGTCCTTCTCTGCGGCTGGACGACGAGCATCGATTTCCCGGTATCGGCGGGCGTCTTGCAGACCGTCCATGCAGGTAGGGAGGATGCCTTCGTCGCGAAGTTCGATCCCTCCGGCGTTCGGCTCTGGACGACATTCCTCGGTGGAGACACCCTCGATATCGCCATGGGGATAGCCACCGACCACACCGGGTCCATTGCCGTCATCGGGTACACGGCGAGCAGGAATTTCCCCGTCACCACCGGTGCCTTTCAAGGGAATCTCCGAGGCAGTCACGACGTTTTCCTCGCGAAGCTCGGCCCCGATGGGACGGTCATGTGGTCCACGTTCATCGGCGGTTCGATGCAGGACGAGGGCGGTGCGGTCGCTTTCGACGCGACCGGGAACATCCTCGTGACGGGCCGCACGGTGAGCGGGGATTTCCCGGCCTCGTTCGGTTCGTTCCAGTTCACGAAAGCCGGATATTACGACGCGTTCATCGGGAAATTCCGCCCGGACGGCACGCGGGCCTGGATGACATTCTACGGGGGTAATTCCACACCGGACGAGTACGGAGAGGATTGGGGGCATTCCATCGCGGCCGCCCCCAACGGGGACGTCATCGTGTGCGGGCACACGACGAGCCCTGATTTCCCCGTTACCCCCGATGCATTCCAGCGAGTGTATCGATCGAACCGGGACGGTTTCCTCGTGCGTTTCTCCGCGAACGGCGCGCGTCTCTATGCGACGTTCATCGGAGGCAGCGCGTGGGACGACGCGTACGGTTTGAGCGTCGACCGCCGCGGTGACATCATCCTGACGGGGGGAGTCGAAAGCCAGAATTTCCCCGTCACGCCGGGTGCGTTTCAAACCGTACGGCGCGGGACGACCGATGCGTTCATCGGCCGTTTCGACTCGAGCGGGGCATGCCGCTGGCTCACCTTGATCGGCAGCAGCGGATCGGATTACGGGCACGGTACCGCCGTCTACCCGAGCGGGAACGCCCTCGTCGTGGGAAAGACGGACAGCACCGACTTCCCTGTGACACCGAGCGGCCCTCAACCTGCGCGTTGCGGCCCGGACTACTACGATGCGTTCATCGTGAAGATCAGCCCCGAGGGGAAGCCGCTGTGGTCGACCTACTACGGCGGTTCGGATATGGAATACGGGATCGAGAACGAAGGCCTCGGCCGCGTGGCGGCAGATTGGCGTGGGACTGCTGCCGTCAGCGGCTGGACGGTCAGCCGGGATTTTCCCGTCACGCCGATGGCATTCCAGAAAACGCATGCGGGCGGTTGGGATGCCTTTCTCGTCAAGCTCGGCTGCAACGTATCCCCTCCCGTCATCACGGCCGAGGGCCCGACATCCTTCTGCGAGGGTGGGTCGGTCCGTCTCGTCGCGGATTCGGGGTACGCGCACTATTTCTGGTCGACGGGCGACACGACGCGCGCAGTCACCGTTTCACGATCCGGCATGTACACCGTGCGGGCGATCGATGCGGACGATTGCGGTGCAGCCTCGGCGGAAATCCCCGTGACGGTGTTCCCCTTACCGACCCCGCTGGTTCTTCCCCTCGGCCCGACGGCGTTCTGCGAGCAGGACAGTGTCGTCCTGGACGGCGGCGAGGGCTTCCTGAGCTACAGGTGGTCCACGGGCGATACATCCCGGATGATCACGGTGAAAACCTCAGTCTCGGTCTCCGTGACGGTGGTCGATTCGAACGGGTGTACCAGCGTTTCCCCCGCGATCGATATCGTCGTGTACCCGCGCCCCGTCGTATCCGTGACGGCATCCGGCCCTCTCGCGTTCTGCGACGGCGGGAGCGTGACGCTCGACGCGGGGGCGGGACATGCTCGCTACCGCTGGTCGACGGGCGACACGACGCGTCGCTTGACCGTGACGCGGTCGGGTATCTACGATGTCGTCGTAACGAACGCGTTCGGGTGCGAAGCGCGTTCGCTCCCCGTTACAGTTACGGTCTACCCCCTTCCGAAGCCTTCCATCGTCGCCCTGGGCGATACGGTTCTCTGCGAAGGGGACAGCGTGACTCTCGATGCCGGTTCGGGTTACCTCGCGTATACCTGGACGACCGGTGAGAGGACGCGCAACATCGTCGTGCGATCGGCCGGATTATACGGTGTCACCGTGACGGATTCCAACGGGTGCATGGCACCGGCGCGGCCGGTAGCTGTCACGGTCAACCCCCGACCCAGACCGGTGATCATCAGTCTCGGCCCGACTTCTTTCTGCGAAGGGGGTGAGGTAATCCTCGACGCAGGGGCAGGGTATGCCTCGTACCGCTGGTCGACGGGAGATACCGGGCGGACGCTCACGGTCCGCCGGACCGGTTCGTACTCCGTTACGACGGCATTCGAAACGGGGTGTACGGGGACCTCGCCGCCGGTAGCCGTGCTCGTTCATGCGAACCCGTCCCCCGTCATTACGCCCGCCGGGCTTACATCGTTCTGCGACGGCGACAGTGTCGAACTGCGTGCACCTGCTGGTTTCGTCCGTTACCGCTGGTCGAACGGATCGACGAGCCCCGCTATTGTCGTCCGAGCGGCAGGATCGTACACCGTTCAAGTCGAGGATACGAACGGGTGCATCGGCGTTTCGCCTCCCGTCGAAGTGGTCGTATTCCCTCTCCCCCCTGTTCCCGTCATCACCCAACGGAAGGACACGCTGTTTTCGACCCGGGCCTCAGGGTACCGGTGGAAGGTGGATGGTGCGACAATCCCCGGTGGGGATGAACAGCGGCTGATCATACCACGGTCCGGAACGTACACCGTGACAGTATTCAATGAATACGGCTGCTCCGCAGAGTCCGCACCATTTCCCGTAACCATCGCAACGGCGGCGGTACGCCTCCCCGATACCGAAGCTGCTCCAGGGGAGTTTATTTCGATCCCTCTTCTCTTGACCGGCTCGGAAAACCTGTTCCTTGCCGGCGCGAAGGATTTCCGAGCACGAGTCCGTTTCGAGTCTTCGATTCTCGAACCGGCAGTGGCGAACGCTTCCTGGTCGCGATCCGGCGCGGATTATGTGTTCGAGGTGCAGGGAGGTGCGTCCGATACGGTCGGTGTGCTCGCAACGATTCCCTGCCGCGCCATGCTGGGGGCAGTCGAACGAATTCCCTTGCGGATCGAGTCGTTCGAGTGGACAGCAGGTGCGGTGCGGACGATGACGGCGGACGGAGTCTTTTCGCTCATCATCTGCCGCGAAGGCGGGCCCCGCCTTTTCGATGGAAGCAAACGGGCGTTCCTGGCTCAGAACAGACCCAATCCCTTCAACGCGCAAACCGTTATCTCTTTCGGGCTCGTCGAGGCAGGACCGATGCGTCTTGCCGTGTTCGACATGCTCGGGAGGCGAGTGAAAATTCTCGAAGAGGGCATGCGCGATGCCGGTCGTTACGAGACCGTATTCGACGCGGGAGACCTCCCTTCGGGTTCCTATCGTGTCGTCCTGGACAGTGGAACGACACATCTTACGCGCGTCGTCCACCTCGTAAAATAGGAACGGTTGGGAATGAGTGCCCGGCGGCAATATCTGCGACGAGAAAAAGCACGGGGCAATCGTGTGGATCGGGCGCAAAGTATGAAGGGGGACATGGTTCGATAGTGATCCTACGGCGGGTCGTTCGATGTCGGAAGGAATGAAACGGATTTTCGACAAGATGGTTCATGTACCCGCCGTGTATCGGCTGGTTTCGGTGTCCGTCGTTGTAGCCCTCGCGGCGCTTCCCGTGCAACGAATTTTGGGTGGTGAACAACCGGGTGGCGTGAAGGACCTGCTTCAGCCGGGAAACGTGTTCGCCCCTCCCTTGCTTGGTGAATCTGCCGATGGCGTGTTCGTGGAGAACCGCCACGATATCCGCGATACGCGGGGCAAGGACCGATCGGACATTGTCTTCATACTCCGCGGGAAAGGGTGGGACGTTTTCTTCCGTCGGACCGGTGTCAGTTACGTTTTCCATCGCGTCGTTTCGAACGAGGATGAACATTTCCCCCTTCCCTCCGCTGTTGCCGGGAGGGTTTTCCCCCTCATCGAGGAATACAGGGTGGACGTGGAATTCATCCGCTGCCTGCCTTCGGTACGCCTCGAACCCGCGTCGCATGCCTTGGATGCGGTGAAATACTACACCCGCGGATGCATGGGGGGCTCGCGGCAAGCGTTCACACGCATCGCGTACCGCAACGTCTACGAAGGGATCGACATCGTTTTTTCCACGGAAAGCGGACGGTTGAAATACGATATCGTTGTCTCGCCGTGGGCGGAACCGTCCGAGGTATCGATGAGGTACAGCGGCGTCACGGCGGTTTTTCTCGATGGGTGGGGCAATCTTTCGGTCGAGACGCCATTCGGTGTCCTCCGGGAACTCGCACCGGTTGCCTTCACCGGTGGCGTGGGCGAGTCGAGCCGCGGGGCACTGCCGTATTCCGGTATGGGGGTACCCGTTGCGTACCGTCTTGAAGGGTCGGAAGTGTCGTTCCACGTCGCTCCCTACCCGCGCGATCGAACACTGGTCATTGATCCCGGACTGGTATGGTCGACCTACTACGGCGGCGGGGCAGAGGATTGGGTGGCGGGTATCGCGCGGGACGCCGGCGGGAACGTGTACATCGTGGGGCGGACGCGCAGTTTGAACTTTCCCGTCGAAGCGGGTTACCGGATGGCCTCGGCAGGCGGGTGGGACGCATTCCTCGTGAAGCTCAACGCGCTCGGTCAGCGCGTGTGGGCGACATATTTGGGTGGGAGCGACCTCGATTACGGGTTCGGCGTCGCCGTCGATGCAACCGGCGGTCCGGTCATCTGCGGCTGGACGAAGAGCGACGACTTCCCCGTTCTCCATGCCGCACAAACTGCCCGTGCAGGAGACCTGGACGCGTTCGTCGCTGCTTTCCGCAGTGACGGGACCCTGCGTTGGGCTACTTATTGCGGTGGGTCATTGGACGATCACGCCATGAGCGTCGCCGCCGACCCAGTGGGCGGCATCGTCGTAACAGGCTGGACGTTGAGCATCGATTTCCCGACCGTATCACCCTTCCAGGCGACACAGGCAGGGTTTTCGGACATGATCGTCGTAAAATACGATACCCTCGGGAACGTCCTCTGGTCGACATACTTCGGCGGCAGCGGCCTCGATGAAGCATGGGATGCAGCGGTCGCCCCAAGCGGGACGGTGTACGTTTGCGGTCGTACAGGCAGTACGGATTTCCCAGCAGCGGGCGCGGCTCAGCCTGCACCGGCGGGAAACGTGGATGCCTGTTCCGTCGCGTTGACGGCGGGGGGTACCCGCCTTTGGGCGACGTACTTTGGAGGGGGCAAGGACGAGTGCGCGTATGCCGTCGCGTGCGACGCCGCTGGCAATGTGTTCTGCACGGGCAGTACGGACAGCGACGACCTTCCTATTCTCAACGCTTTTCAGAAGAAACGAGCGCTGTTCCTCGATGCATGGGTCGCCAAGTACTCCCCTGGCGGTTCTCTCCAATGGTCAACCTACTACGGCGGAAACAGTTCGGATATCCCCGCCGACGCCGCGTGCGACCCCGCAGGCAACGTAATCATCGCGGGGAGCAGCGGGAGTACGAGTCTTCCTCTCCTCAATGCCCCCATGCAGAAACGTGAGGGGGATGACGCGTTCATCGCCCGTTTCTCCGGGAACGGCACACTGCTCTTCGCCGCTTTCGTCGGCGGGGGCAACAACGAGGGTGCGACGGGCGTCACATGGGGGGGCGGGCAATCCGCGGTAATGACCGGCACAACGAACAGCATG
>JARYLZ010000026.1 GCA_029907355.1 Bacteroidota bacterium
TCCGCACGTCCCATGCTCGCGCTTCGACGATGACCTCGAGAGGCTCCGTGCCGAACGCGAACAGCTGCCCGTCCCGCGGGGCGAGAATGCTCGCCAGGGGCGGGTCCGCGATGCGCTCCAGCCTCCTCTCCGGCGTGTACGTACCCGCGAGGGCGTCCTCGATCACCGACGGCTGCTTGTACAATGCCTGGTACCGCGCCAAGGGGTAAAGTTCCTCACCTTTCCGCCATTGGACGTACCGGTCGCCGAACGCAGAGCAGTCGTAGTATCCATCGGGTGTGAAGGTCAGCCATTGCCCATCGCTGAAACCGACGAAATCGACGATCTCGGTTCCGTCCTGCGCGTTCCACACCCGTACGGCCCCGTCCGTGTGTGCGCTCGCGAGCCGCTCGGGGCGATGCGGTTGGAACGCTGCGGCCATCGCGCCGTAGGAGTTCGGGATCGATGCGCGTCTCGTTTGTTTTCCCCAGTCCCAGATTTCCAGCAAGCCGTTCATCATGCTCACGGCGAGCAGTTTCCCGGGCGGGTCGAGAGCGAGATGGTGCGGAAAACCGATGTTCACGGGCATATCCTGCAGGAGAATCCCCTTTCGCACATCCCATGCCCGCACGGAACCGTCCCGCCCGCCCGAAAGGAGCACCGCGTCGTCCGGCGTGAACAGAACCGTCCGGGCGAACCGCCTGTGCCTCCCGAGGACGCGGACGAGCGAACCGCCCGCGAGGTCCCACACCTTGACGGAGCCGTCCTGCCCGGCGGTTGCGAGCAAACTCCCGTCATGCGAAACCGACAGGGCGTTTACCCACACGCATCCCGCCGCGATGCGGCGCAATTCCCGTCCTGTCGAAGCGTCCCACAGCGAGAGCGTATCGTCGCGGCCGCAGGCGGCGATGGTTCGCCCGTCTGGTGTGAATGCGATATCGCTGATGTATCGCTTGTGCGCCGCGATGTCGTGTAGGAGCGCCCCGCTCGCGGCCTCCCAGATGAGAATATGCCCGTTCATATCCCCCGCCGCAACGAGGGCGTCGTCGGGGCTGAGAGCGAGGGAGGTCACGAGTGTGGCATGGGGAGCCCGGAGCGAGAGCACCGCTTCCCCGTTCTCGAAGTTCCACGCCTTGACCGTGGAATCCCTCCCGCAGGACCAGAGCATTTTCCCGTCGCTCGAAAATACCAGATCCCAGATGGCCCCCGATTTCCCTTCCTCGAGATGAAGAGCGATCCTGTCCTCTTGTGCGCACACTCGAGAAAAGATCACCGTGACGAGTACGGCCAACCGGATGATGTGCTTCATGGCGCGTATGGACAATTCGAAACGGAATGTAACGAAGAACCCGTTTCCTGAGAAACGGGCGAGACGGCTGCCCGCAAGATGGGGGTAAACAACAACGCCGCGACGCAGGTTATCACCCGCCGCATGTGGGGTACGGCGGATGGACCCACGCCGGGCGCCGGTTTTTTGCCCTCTCTGAACAGGGCGATGATAGTATACGGAATATTTCACCACGAATCCATGTTATCGGTTCATCCGCATGAAAACACGCAAACATTTTGGGAAATTGACACCCATTCGCTCTCGCTCCCTTTCCAGAGCTGTTCCGACCGCTCATTATCCGAGAGGTTGAGGAAAGAAAATAGACGAAAGGCGGCCACGAAGCGGCATGGGAATGCTTTTTCTCTTGCATGAAAACTTTCAAAATGAAATATTTAAATTGATTAATCGAAATCATTGGTCTCGATGGTATGGAAGCGTTTTTTCCGCATCATGAGATATCGAAGACACTCAATGAGAGGCGGTCCATGAAGAAAACACATGCGACGGCAGCGGTCGTCTTGGGCTTTCTCCTCGCAAGCACGAGCGCGATGCAGGCCCAACAAGTCGATGCCGGGATTTTTCCCGGTAGCGGCGCCACACTCGAAATCCGATTGCGCCCATCCGACACGGTGATGACACTCCCCCTCTCGAACGTCGCGTTCACGATCCGGTGGCCGACTGCTTACGGCGTGAGCCTGGGGACGGCATCTTCCCCCGTGTACGCGATCGCTAAACAAGGGGCGGAAACCGTAGCGGGGAATTATCGGTACCAGAAATTCGCCGCCGCGACGGCCCAGTCCATCACGTGGTCGCCGCAGGTGGAAATCCCCGTGCTGACCGTACCCGTCCAGCAAACGGGAAGCGGGGTCGGGACGTTCGAACTCGTCAACGACTCCTGGACGAGCGCCAACAACGGCGAGTACTACGTGGAAATCGCCGGGTTGAACAAGACGGGCACGATATACCAATCGTCCGCCAGCGTTCCTCTTCCCATCCGCTTGCTTTTCTTCTCCGCGGAAACACGTGAGTCGAGCGTTGTCCTCTCCTGGGGTACCCGGGACGAAGGAACCGTCGCAGTCTTCATCGTGGAGAGAAGCGCCAACGGCTCTGAGTGGGCCGTCATCGGTTCCGTGACACCCTCGGATCGAAATGCGAGCGGTTCTTGGCTCTTTCACGACAATTCGCCGCCACAGAACGGCACCGTCGGGATTCTCCGGTACCGGCTTCAGGTCGTTTACGGTGACGGCGCTGTGGATTACTCACCCATCGTGGAGGTACAGACCGCGAAACCGGAACCAGGGGGATTCACCGTGCAGGTGCACCCGAACCCCTCGCGCGGCAGGCTCTTCGTCACGCTTTCCCTCCCGGTAGACGACCGTATGACGCTCCGGCTCTACGACCGGATCGGGCGCAGTGTACGCCTGTGCCGCGAGGATACTCCATTCCCTGCGGGGACGCACCTTCTCGTTCTCGACACCGGCGACCTCGCCCCGGGAGAATACTTCCTGACCGTTGCGGGCGCTTCCTCCACCCGCACGGTACCGGTCGCGGTTACGAGCGGTTCGTGAGCGCAAGATCCTCATTCCCAGGAACGATCCGTGGAGTTGAGTCATGAATACACGAAACCTTCTTTTCCTCGCCTTTCTCCTCGCCGCAGCGGCGATGCGCGTGGAATCCGCCGTCTGCACCTTCCAGACGGCCGGATATTGGAGCGTGGCGGCAAACTGGGCCAACGCGACGAAACCGGGAAACGGCGATACCGTCGTCATCGCCGCGAACTGCACGGTTGACGAGAACATCTCCATCCTGACGTTCGGGGCGTTCATCGTCAACAGCAATATAAATCTCTACCTGGGGCAGTACGCGCTGGTCTTCACCGGCACCGTGACGAACAACGGCCTCATCCACACCGAGTGCACTTCTCCGACGCCACTTCCCGCCAACAAGACATGGGGCAACTACGTGTTCTTCGAAGCCACGGGGGCACAGACCGTCCCACCGGGCACGTACGAGCGGTTGAAGCTCTCCGCCACAGGCTCGTCCCGCACCGTTTCCGCGGGCGGCGATATCACCGTCACATACGAGCTGTACGTCGAAGGGTTCACCAACGCGAACCAGGCGGTCTTCGATCTCGGGACGTACCGCCTGCTGGGAAGCCCGACATACTGCTACGTTTCGGGCATGCTCCGGACGGCGAACACCAGCCAGAACCCCCTCCCCTCCGGGTTGCGGTGGTACTCGAACATTCCCATGCGGCAGGGAACGATGGAGTTCTACGCTACAACGCCGCAATACGTGCCGGGGGGAACATATGACGACGACGTCATCCTGACGGGGAGCACGAAGACGCTCACCGGCGTGATGTACTCGAACGGCGTACTGACGCTCCGGAATGCCGTCCTCGCGATCGTCGACTCGAGCGTCATCGTCGGGACATCGGGAACCATCTCGACGGCTGCGGGTTTCTCGGCTTCGAACATGATCGCGACGACGGGGATCGGATTCCTCTACAAGCGTTATGGCACCTCGAGCACGTACACCTTCCCCCTCGGCGACCTGACCGGCACCGCGGAGTACTCGCCTGCGACCCTCCAATTCACGAACGCCAGCGCCACCCTCATGGCGGGTGTGCGCGTCGTCAATGCCAAGCACCCCCAGAACACGAGCTCCACATCGTACATCAACCGATATTGGGTACTCGACGTGACGAGCACGGGGCTTCCGTCGGGAAACGCCTCGTTCACGTATGTAGACGCCGACGTCGTCGGCATGGAGGACAGCATCTACACCCAGCAGTACTCGGGGACATTGTGGCTGCAACGGAATAGAACCAATCCCACGACGAACGAATTGACCGCAACGGCGATCCCGATCGCCGGCCATTTCACGGGCTTCTGGAACGCCCCGCCGCCCGTTTGCATCGTGGATGCCCGCGTTCTCCTCCAGGGGCCGGCCCTCGGTTCGATGGGGACGATGTCCACCGCCCTCAATACGGCGCGCCTCATCCCCCTATCCCAGCCGTACAACACAGCACCATGGAACTACCCCGGAACGGAGAGCGTCACCGCGATCCCGTCGCCGAACGTCGTGGACTGGGTACTGCTCGAATTGCGCAGCACGCCGAGCGGCTCGCCCGTTGCACGGAAAGCCGGGTTCATCCTCTATGACGGCCGCATCACCGACGTCAACGGGACGAGCCCGGTCCCCTTCGCAGGCGTCGCACCGGGCGGCTATTACATCGTCGTCCGCCACCGGAACCATCTCGCCGTCATGAGCGCCGATACGGTATCCATCTCGACGGCGACGCCGCTCTACGACTTCACGACGGCGGCATCCCAAGCCTACGGGACGGAACCGATGGTGGGTCTCGCAAACGGCCAGGCGCCGTTCGCCCTGTGGGCGGGGGACGCGAACGCGGACGGCCAGCTCAAGTACACGGGGACGTCGAACGACCCGTCTTTCATCCTCCTGAGAATCGGCAGCAGCGATATCACCGCCACCGTCACCGGCTACCACAAGGAGGATACCGGCATGGACGGCGTGGTCCAGTATTCCGGACCCGGCAACGATCGGGCGGTCATCCTCCGGAATATCGGCGGGGTCAATATCGGGAACACGCGGTCGACTCAGGTCCCCTGATACGCAGGTCCATACCCCCCTGGACGTGCGGGGGAAGACGGCGTTATTCATAGTTGCCTGCCGCACACCGGCAGCGTAAGTTGCCAAGCGGAGATGAACCCGTTTTGGAAGGGTGGCAGAGTGGTTTATCGCACTGGTCTTGAAAACCAGAGATGGGAAACCATCCGTGGGTTCGAATCCCACCCCTTCCGCATAGCACGAAAGGCGTGTGGGGGGCGATCTCCGTTCCCAGAGGAAATGGTCTGTCGATGAACCGGCACGAAGCGGCGAAACTCGGCTGCGAAAAGACAGCGAGACTTACACCGCATGGGACAGTCGCCAAGGTTACGCATCGGATCGCGGAGATCCCTTCGCGTTGAACCCTGCAACACCACGGCCGAACCCTCCGGATGGAACAAACACGGGGAAGGAAATGGTTATCTCGAGCGTATCACATTCCCTGTCCGGTCGACTTCGCAAAGGCGCCCATACCCCTGTCGTGCTGGTGATCGATACGGAACTCGACCCGAGCGACCCGACAGCGGCGGGAAAACTCTGCGAACGTCTGTCTCGAGTCGTCCCGCGCTCCTGGAGGATCGCACGATGCCGCTTCACGGAGGTCTCCCCCGCTCTCGTCCGTAGGCTCCGCACGCGTTTCATCGTTCTCTCGGGCCAGGGGACTCCCTGGATCCGGTACCCTGAAGAATCGATCACCCGCTTCCGCGACTTCCTCGACCACACGGATATCCCCGTGCTCGGCATCTGCGGCGGGCACCAGCTGCTCGCCCTCGCCTATGGAGAAGCAGTAGCCCCGATACGAGGCACGCTGAAGGGCAATTCCTACAGGGGTATGTACGCCCAGCACGGCTACACAGCCGTCCAGCTTGACCGTGAGTGCGAGTTGTTCCGCAGTGTCCCCTCCCCTGCATGGTTCTGGGAAAACCACGTCGAAGAGGTGAAACGCCTGCCGGATGGTTTCACCCGCATCGCGACGGAGGATGAATCTCCGGTCCAGGCGATGCGACATACGTCCAGGCCCCTCTTCGGTGTGCAGTTCCACCCCGAACGCTTCAGTACCAAATACCCCGCCGGTTGTATCGTGTTACGGAACTTCTTCCATCTCGAAGCATAAAACCGGCCTGGTATGTTGCCTTCCCTGCTCCAGCACACGAAACGGGATCTCTTTCCCGGCGTTCGATGCGCCACACTCGTGTCGCTGGTTTGCGCCCTCGTGCCGTCCGTCACGGGATGGGCACAGTCCGACGTCTACCGGCGTTGCGACAGCCTCTTCAACGACATCTACTTTCTCCGCCTGGATAGGAAAGCGGCGGTGCGTGCGTTCACGAAAATCCTCCCCGATCTGCGCACGCGAACGGCGAAAGATATCCCCCGCCCTGCACCCCGCGACTCTTGGGTGTTCCCCGTCAAGGGGTATGCCGCCTCCGCCATCGGCGGTCGAGGCGACGAAGGATACCGCGGCGCAGCCGCTTATGACTTCTTCGCCGGAAATGCTCACGGCGGTCACCCCGCTTTCGACATCTTCATCCGGGACAGGAACCGTGATTGCATTGATGACAAGACGCAACAACCGGTACCGGTGATCTCGATATCCTCGGGGGTTGTCGTCTGCGTGAATCCCACTTGGGCGCCGGACAGCATGGATGCCGTGCGAGGGCAAGTCATCCGGGGCGGCCTCTACGTCTGGGTTTACGACCCGGCCTCGGACGGCCTCTTTTACTACGCGCATCTGCGGAACGTGTCCTGCCTTGTTGGGCAGATCGTAAAACCGGGCGATACTCTGGGAGAGGTCGGCCGCACCGGCAAGAATGCGTTTCCCCCTCGTTCGCCGACGCATCTGCACTTCATGTGCCTCTCGCTTGCGAACGGACTCCCGCGGCCGGTCAACGTCTACGACGATCTCCTCCGCGCATCGAGGAAAAAGTGACCGCAGTGTTCCCCTGCTGGTTTTAAATCAGACCTCGAACCTTTTAACAACCGATAGGGGGAAGAACATCGGTTTCGCCTTCTCATTTCGTGGAACCAGGTTCCCGGACGGCCGAGGGCGGGTGCGCGCAACGAGTTCTCAAAGCCCCGCCGGTTGATAACTCTCCATACACCTCATCTGCCTTCGATTCCGGTTATACGTATTCTTCAATGACCTCTCCAACGCGGAAGGCGCCGAATGGTATCATGAGAACGTGCGAAACCCCATCTCTAGCTCTCGTTTCATCCATCGGTCGTACCGGGCCGGCTGTGGTGCACCGCGCATTGCAGCCTCCGCGGCGATTGTCTTCGAATCAGGTATGAGCGATCATTCCGCCCATTCGTAGGCGATGTTTTCTATGCGGCCGCGCCAGTATGGCTTCGGCCCGTCGGGAAGTATCCAAGCCACTTCACCCTCGAGGGGGATGAGCATTCCATCACGGATCGCGTAATCGCGCCACCGCCCTTCCCAGGGGGTCGGTACCACTGCTCCCCCGACCGTTCGTCCGCGTGCTTCGGCACGCACCGACTCGATCAAGCCCTTTTCGTCGAAGCGGAACACCATCGTCAACGCGATTCCGCCATCCTCCAGCGTCGCCTTTGCCGAAACGGCGTCTATAGCTTCCCACTGTACGCCCTGGCTCGGCAGAAGCGCCGTCGGGTACCAAGCGGCTTCGGCGAAGAACCGCATCAGTTCACCCCGGGCCACCTCCGGCGTGCCGCGCAGATTCACCAGCGGCACCAAGCCGAACAGCGACGCGTGGAGAATCCCTTCCCCTGCGATGTAGGCGTCATGCACACGAACCGACAGTCCGGGCACCATTTCGATACGGGCTTCCCAATCGAACCCGGGGCGCCGGGTGATTATCCGCTGGGTCGATCGGAACGGCTTCCATTGATCGCCGGTTTCGCTCATGTTGAACATGCCGATATGGAGCACGCTGACGGCAGAGACCAGGGGTTGCCCCTCACGGAGGACTGCGCGAAAGTATTTTTGAACCGGCGCGGGTAATGTATCCAATTCGCTGGGGCTGTACATCTTTACCGCGCTGGGGATGCGTGCCGCCTCCAATTCGGCATGCATCTCGTTCGTGGCGGATTGCCACCGAAGAGACCCATAGAGAAGTGCAAGAGCAACTACGATGGTCAAGACGAGAAAAGCGAGAAAAAGTGTTGTGCACATATTGTCGACCTTTCCTGCATGATGAAGTGTTTCAGCGACATTGGACAGCTCCTCCCTTCGCAACCGATCGTCGTATTGCCGTTCAGACAATCGCTCTCCTCCCGGAACGTGGTTCGGCCCGTTCGACCACCGCGTGGTCGCCGTCTCCCCCTCTGGCGGGCAGATAACCGTACTCGTGCAGAATGCCGTCTACCGGTGTATACGGCTGCACGAACATGTTCTCGCAGCGGGTCCACTCGCGCGTCACGTCTTTGCGGAGCGTCTCCGCTCGATCATCCAGGAGGCTTCGCCGTGTGGAACCTTCCGAATGCTGGGGTTCACCGCGAAGGTATCGGAGAGTGAGATCCCCTTCTCCCTCCAATTCGGCTCTTCGCCGCTGAGGCAACGCATTTTCCACATCACCCTCCCTCGGCCCACGGCCGCGGAGACCGTACCCGATTCGTTCGTATTGTTTTTCGCACTGTTCATGGTTTGTCCAGCCGAGCATTTCGAGGTGGTGACGCCGGCATTGCCCAGCCTGCGCAGGAGCAATACGGGGTAGAGCTGGCTGAGACCCGGTTCATACGCGTATCGACCGGTCGATTGCACCGGAGAACTGGCCCTCGAGTCCATGACAGTCCCTCATGCGACCGCAAACTACACAGATGGGCAATATTTCGTTCGAATGTCTTTATATACCGTCGTCATTGCCATTCAAAGATGAGCGCGGGAACGCTCGAAGCGACATTCTCGCACGGCAGGAGAAAGTATCCGAATCCTATCGCGAAGAACGGAGAGATTGCCGCCCGAATCACCCCAGTGAGCTCAGGACGCCGTTGATCGAAGCATTCCATGTGACGAGAATACCGATCGCCTCGTATACGCAAAGCCCATGACGATGGCACGCCGGGTTTGCGCTTCCACCGTCTTTCCGACAAACCAGGTGACCAGCGAATGGCCATGAGCACGGCTCCATATTCCCCGTCAATGGAGACACTCAGCGGCTCCCCTGATGCCCTGAACAGGGAACGAGAACGATCGGTGTGAAGGGAATGGCGACCGTCGGTTCACACAGATAAGAAACTCAATAATCATACGACAATATTTTGTAATTCTTCACCCTCTTCCTTTCCGATTTGTTCACGTCATCGTACGAAGCAAATGATCATTGCACTCCCGCGTCCATCTCCATACCCTGATATCGCTTCTATCTTTGAAGGCTGGTCGCAAGCGAAACAGCATGAAGGCGACTCTAAGAATAAGCGGTGGAATCAGACGTTTCGGCGAATGGGAAAGAGTACACCGGAACGCTCATACCATCCTCTATCGAGGCTGCACCGGTCGTCAGGTGGAGCGGTACAAGTGGCGGAAGATCCTGATGATCAATACATATACCCTCGAACTCCTCTCTCGAGAAGCTGTGAATGAGTCTGTGCCTCGTCACGGAACAGCCCCCAACGAATTGCCGAGAACGTGGTTCGTCTCGTGAATCGGCGAGGATGTCGTGTATCGGGGTACCGGAATGACCTACAGGTACGGGATTGCGAATCGCACGGTCCAGAACCGTGTCCGAAAAATCAGAAGCGGAGATACGACGGTTACGAGTATTTCGTGCGAGACCTGAAGCATACCATTTTGTAGCACTGCTTTCGTCAGGTCCGCGGGCAGCGAACCGCTTGCCGCCCGGTCATGCTGCCGAAATTGCATCTTGGGGTATGATATAATGCCGTTTGCACGTTTTGCGGGGGATATCCGATTGAGAACGGTCGCGATCACGGACAATACGGCATATATCATCCACAAGCTTCTGCTGAGAAGCGCGATCGGCTACCAATTCAACACAACAGTGGCCGGATACAAGAGCACATATGGAAAGAATACCGGGCACCGGACCCGGGTTTCGGAACGGGATTTTTGCCATGTGATCGACTCAGTAACAGGAGACTGCATAAATGACGAAAAGGAATCCATCCATCCGGGATGAACAATTCTTTCCGCCTCGCAAGAAAAAATGCCGAGGACAGGACCCGGTATACAGAGAGCGTATACAATCCATGTACGCTTCATCGTACAGCTCTCAAAGAAACGTTCGCGCACTGCGCAGCGCATGATGAGAACCACTTGAAATGGGGATGTCCATGAGACAAATACCTTGTCAAGGCGGTCTATATCGAATTTCCAGATAGATACAGATTGCCCCATCCACATGCTCCACTGAGTCCCAAGAGCATATGGTCAGCCGCACACGGAGCGCGGGGAGGGTATCGATTGTATGAATCGTTATGCGGTCACCGCGACCGCTACGACTCATCGCCAACATACTCGGCGGACTCTTTCGTCTTCGCCTTCCCCACGATCCATGGTTATTGTTTCCGGGTGGAAAACCCGAATGGCATATACAATGGGCAAAAGCCGATGACACTGGTCACGATAAAAATAACGGCCAGAATGCCCAAGATAACAGCCAATGATCCGGATAGATTACCGTTAAAGAATAAAATAACGATCACGACGGCAATCGCCAGCCGGATGATACGGTCCAGGGTCCCCATGTTCTTGACGAGTTTCATAGACTCATCTCCTCCTTATTCGATGATCATCTGAGGGATGAAACGAAGTGCGCTCTCCCGGCGAACGACCCGCGATGTATGGAACCGACCGGATGCGGCTTCCGTATTCTGATTTCCTTGTCATCGATTTCCGTCCCCTTCATTCCAATACGACGAACTTCCCGGCGAGTCATACTTCGACCACTGTAGATCAATGGTAGAGAGCGAAATGGTCGGCTGCTCATGCGGCTGAACCTTCCAGGTTCTGTTCAAGCCGCACCGCAGGCAAGGAGGAAGCGTTATGTCTCAGCCCTTTCAAGGGGATCCCTGATTGCGCATTTCCGTCCATTTCCCCACCCAAACGCACGTGAGGTTCAAGACCATGTCGACCAAACCGTCGGTGATGAGAACCGTGAACTGAATCGCCTCTGTCTGGAAAAGATACGCTCTCTTTTTCTCCGCGATAATATTTCCACACCACACATGTTGGATATGATGAATATTTATGAGGAGCCAGAACTAAACCATTGAACTCCATTGTCTCATCGTACCATCCCCGACGCTCGAGTACCACATCCCACCATGCCGGTATCATTTCTCCCATGGAAAAACACCAACGCGACCTACGGATCATTCCGAGCAACCGGCCGGTGTAATCAACGACTTTGCCGGGCTGTTATCCCATACTGTTCTTCTTACTGGGATTGCAGATGATCAAATATCCTATTGCTGATGGAATCATCCAAGAGCATTTCGAAGTGCCCATGATGCTCCTCGGTCTTCACAGGGAGGTCTCGTGTCGGCCAAGGCATCTCACTCTATCACATAATCGCCATATTCTCTCGTATCCGGCTCTCGATCCCACGGCTCAACACGTCTTTCCCTTCGGTTTCATTCCGGTTGACCGAAATATCCATTTCATTTTCGGACAAGATCGAAGCCGATCGCACGCGCGGTCTCCTTGAAACATTCCCAATGGCGCCGTCCGATGTTCGGCGGTCATGGGAACGAACACTGTCGCGTTGGAATTTGCTTTTGAACAATTTCATTTCTCATCGTCGACCGATACATGAAGCGTCAAGCGTATCCCTCGTATCCCCCGTCCGAATCGCCTTCGTTTTTCCTTTGCCCTCGTTTCTCCTTTTGAATACATGCGCCTCGATACGGACTCGGTCGACTGAGCGGGCAATGTTACCCTGTCGCGATAAACGATGGATGTAACGGATTTCGAACGACTCGAGCGAAGAGGATGGCGCGCCGTCCATTCCTGCCGCAGAGACGCTCCCTCATGCCCGTGCGGCCGGTCGTTGAATCGTGTCCGCAAGCGTTTGCTCACTCCGGTAACGGGATACGGACGATGATATCCTCATCCACGAGCATGCTCAACCCGTGCAGAGAGCGTCCAGTTCGCGGATGCGCCGGCGCAAATCCTCGAGCCGTGGAGCGATGGTCTCCTCCGCTTCCGTCCGGCGCACAGCGGCCGAACGGATGGCTTCCTCGAGCCCGTTGGCGACTTCGTCGACCCGGGTATCCAGTTCCTTGAGAAACGAACGCACGGATGTCTCGAGTTCGGTGACGGCAAGGGACCGGAGATTCCCGCTCGCGCGCTCGACCGACCGTTCCATACGATCCATGACGGCGCGCAATGCCGACCGCAGCGCGAGTCTCCGCGGGAGGAACCGCGAACCGATCCGCCGGATATCGATTTCCAGGAATAGGGGATCGTCTTCCGTCTTGTACGTGAGAGAAATATCCCAGTTCGGCCGGGGAATAGGAACCGTCTGCTCGACCGGCAAATCGAACAGTTCGGCCGTCTCCCGCTTGAGACGCTCGATGCGTTCGCTCAACGAGGTCGCGAACCACCCGACCATCTCGACGTATTTCCGCTTGAGGATGGGCTCGAACTCCCTCCGCTCTTCCTCGAAGAGAACAGGGAGTTCCGCGGCGAGCGTCTGCGCGAGCTTTCCCTGTATATCCGCCGCAGGTGCGTGTGCGAGGGAAGACGCGACAGCAGTGAGCCGGCGCCCGAGTCTCTCGGTGACCTTCTCTTTCCAAACCAGTGCCTGCGACTCGATCCACCGGGTGATATCGCCTGTTTCCCCCGACAGCAGGTGACGGAAACGCTTCCTGTCTCGGGCGAGTTCGCTCAGCGCATTCTCGAAAGCCGCCATCCGCTCTCTGAGCTGTTCGATGGGCATCGACATCGCGCGGAGTTCGAGGCGGTACCCGAAATGGGCATCGCGACACAAGGCATGGAAGCGGCGGACAGCCTGGTCGAGGACGATGTTCTTGCCGTCCTTCACGCTCACACCGGCAAGTTCTTCCCGAAGGCGATGGATGCCCTGGTTTTCCCCTCCGCCCCCGTGGGAGAAACGCGACGTGACGGGGAACACGGCAGGGTCCCCGTCCGGCAACCTCGCGCGAAGGACCGACCGAAGGTACGCGAGGGACTCCTCCCGTTCGCGCGGTGTCAACATGTCCGCCTTGTTGAGGACGAAAAACACGTGTTGCGTGTGGCGGAGAATCTCCGCGAGGTACGCGTCCTCCGTCTCGGTGATAGGGGGGTCTGCGGAGAGAACGAAAACCGCAGCATCGATGCGGGGGACGAACGCTCGGGCGACGGCAGAGTTGGACGCGAAGAGCGAACCGACCCCCGGCGTGTCGATGAGCACGAGCCCGCCGGAAAGAAAGCGAGCCGGGTGCCGCACGTCTACGTAGCGGACGGCTTTCACATTGCCGGGGTTCCCTCGTTCCGTCGTGAAGGCCGGGAGATCCGCACGAGAAACCGCCGTCCTGCGCCCATCCTCGAACACGACATCGATGGAAAGAGGCTCGCCGAAACGAACGAGCGTGACGACGGATGTCACCGGGAGAATGCCGGTGGGGAGGAGATCGTCTTCGATGAGGGCATTGACGAGGCTCGACTTTCCCCGCTTGAACTGCCCGACGACGCCGAGGTAGAGACAGCCTTCCCGGACTCTGCTGAGCTCCTCCTCTATGCGCAAGTGCATATTCTCAGGGGACAGTTCCCGGAGTTTCTCCAAATCGTCGATGAGACCGGCGATACCCGTCGTTCGTGCCCGACCATTTTCACGTATGGAGTCCATCTCCCCTCTTCCGCACGGATTGTCTCTCTCCATCATCGAAACCCAGGCAGTGATTCGAGCAATCAAACTCATAAAAATAGGACATCGTTCATGCCGAATCCACTCCGTATACGATGAGATATTCCGGTACTCCGGTCTTTCTTCCCGAACGTTTCCGTTCCCGCAGAATCCGTATCGGTTCCGTTTCCCGTGATGCTGCGGCACACGAACCGATGCGCCGGTTGGAACAGGAGAATGCTGGTCTCGTGATACAGGGGACAGTATGGGAGGCGCGAGGCCGTTTTGTTTCCTCTCCCTCAAACGGTAGATTGAATTGCAGGCGCGACGGGCAGTTAGCTCAGCCGGTCCAGAGCGTCTGGTTTACACCCAGAAGGTCGGGGGTTCGAATCCCTCACTGCCCACGGAACCGGCCGCTGGACGTCGGATTTTTTCACAAAGCAAAGGATGCACATGATGAAGCACAACACCCGCGTCCACGCGGCAGGCATCTTGATCGCTGCCATGCTCGCAGGGGGATGCCAGAAAGACACGGGACTGAAAAAGACGCCGCCCGAGGTAAAACTCTACGGCGTCGAATCCGCGAGGGTCGAGTACGCCTACACCGGCGATGTAAAGGGAACGAAAAACCTCCTCATCGCGAACTACGGCATGTACGAACGGGACCAGGACGAGTTCACGGTGAACATGGACGGTCAGACGTCGGAAGTCAAATCGCTGACCATCCGCCTCGACAGCACGGACTATCAAATCGACCTCGCGAAGAAGCAAGGGCGGAAAACCCCATTCGCCCTCGGCCTGCTCAAGAACTTCGCGGATAAACTCAACCCTCAGCAACGCGAAAACCTGAACGCCGAACTCATCCAGCGCACGATGGGCGGGAAAAAAGTCGGCACGGAAACGATCCTCGGGAAGACGTGCGACATCTACGAAATCCCGAGCGGCGGGCGGTTGTCTCTCTGGAAAGGGATCATGATGCGGCAAGATATCCCGATGGGGGAGGTCCGTTTCGGCATCGTCGCAAAGAAGCTGGAGACGGATATCAATCCCACCATCGAGGATTTCGCCGTTCCGCCGGGCATTTCTTTCGAGCAACCGATGCCGCAAATGCCGCCCGCACCGCCACCGCAGAACCCGCCGCAGGGCGGAGGCCGGTAGCCAAATCCAACGGGCACAGACCCTTCGGAACAGTCCCCGCGAGCAGGAAATCGTTGCACCCCGCTCCCGCACATGCGGGAGACATTCCTTCTGGTCTCTCCAAGTGAGCGATACGAGGTGTTTCGCGTACGGAGCGTTACCTTGTCTCGCGGGAGAGTAGGCGGGTGTTCCCTGCCGTTTTCGGAGCGGGGTGGTATTTTTATGTCGTTGTGTCACGATCATACCCGCGATAATCCGTGGGACGCGTGCATCTTCCCCCCTTCGATTCCGTAACTCAGTCCCCGCTGTTTCCTTTTCCCGATGAAAGCCCTTCTCATTCCAACCCTTGCTCTGCTCGCTGTCATATCCCCTGTATCTCCCGCACCCGGTATGGCCCCACAAGGCCGGGATCTTCGCACGCCGTACGAACGATCGGGGTACAAGGCCACGCCGAGATACGCCGAGACGGTGGGCTACCTTCGCATGCTGGAACAGTTCTCACCCATGGTGAGGATCACGAGCATCGGCGTCACACCGCAGGGCCGTGAAATCCCCCTCGTGATCGTCTCCGCCCGGAAAGCCTTCACGCCGGAACGCGCGCACGCGGCGGGACTGCCCGTCGTCCTCGTCCAGAGCTGCATCCATGCGGGGGAACCCGACGGGAAGGACGCGAGCCTCATGCTGATCCGCGATATCGCCGTCACGAAATCGCTCGCGGGCCTCGCCGACCGAGCCGTCCTGCTCTTTCTCCCCATGATGAACCCGGACGGACACGAGCGACGAAGTCCGTATCACCGCATCAACCAGAACGGTCCCGAGGAGCAAGGCTGGCGGACGACGGCGCAGAACCTCAATCTCAACCGGGATTTCATGAAAGCCGACGCGCCGGAGATGCGCGCCTGGCTCGGCATGTACAACTCCTGGGCGCCCGAACTGCTGATCGACTGCCACGTCACGGACGGGATCGATTTCCAGTATAACCTCACGTACTCCATGGAGATGTACGAGAACTGCCCGCGGCCTGTCGTCGAATGGCAGGAGCGGCTGCGCACCGCGTTCGAGCGTGAGATGGAGGGACAGGGCGACCCCGTGTTCCCGTATGTCTTTCCGCGCGAGGACAAGGACCTCTCGAAGGGGATCATGACCGGCGCGGCTTCTCCGCGCTTCAGCACGGGTTACGCCGCCGTGCGTGACCGCGCCGCCATCCTGATCGAGACGCACATGCTCAAGCCGTATCGGGACCGCGTCACGGCCATGTACCGCCTCCTCGCCGCGGTATTCCGCTTCGTCGACCGTGATCCGAACGCGCTGGTGGACGCCGTCCGGCGTGGCGAGGAGGAAACCATCCGTGCGCTCTCTCGCGCGCCGGACACGGTGTTCGTCCCGCTGACGTTCCGCCGGACGGAACGGGCGCGGCCGGTCGAGTTCCTCGGCTACGCTTCGACGGTGCGGAAGAGCGAGATCAGCGGCGGCGAATACCCCGTCTGGGATCACGGCAAACCGCTCCGCGTCACGATCCCGTTCTATGACGACGTGAAGCCCGACCGTCTCGCCAGGGTCCCGACTGCCTATCTCATTCCCCGCGAATGGACGGCGGTCATCGACGTCCTGCGCGCGCACGGCCTGCGGCTGGATCGGCTCAGCTCCCCCGTGCGAATCCCGGTCGAGACCGTCGTGTTCACCCGCGCGGAGTGGCGGGCGTCCCCCTACGAGGGGCGGCACCCCGTCAACACCGAGTTCCGCACGCGTACGGACACGATCGACTACGATGCGGGGACCTGGGTTCTCCGGCCCGCTCAGCGCGGCGGCCGCACCGCCGTGCATCTCCTCGAACCCGGCGGCCCCGACTCGTTCGTCCAGTGGGGATTCTTCGACACGATCTTCGAACAGAAGGAGTATTACGAACCGTACGTCATGGAAGAAATCGCCGCGCGAATGCTCGCGGTGGACACATCGCTCCGCCGTGCGTTCGACGCGCACCTTGCGGCGGACTCGTCCTTCGCCCGGAACCCGCGTGCGCGGTTGAACTTTTTCTGGGAGCGATCGCCGTGGTACGATCCCAAACTGAACGTCTACCCCGTCGGGAAGTATTACGGTACCGAACCGCTGCCCTGTACGCCCGCGCCATCCGACGGCGGTCGGAGGCGTCGGCGCTGACACGCCCCGCGGCTTCCCTCACGCCCCCTCGATGCGGAGGATCTCGTCCCGAAGCTGAGCGGCGCGTTCGAACTCCAGATCCCGCGCGGCCTGCAGCATTTCCGCGCGGAGCTGTTCGACCAGTTCGCGTTTCTGCTCGCTCGTCATGTACCGGAGAACGGGTTCCGCCACGAGGCGCGGCTTTTCCCGCGCTTGTCGTTTCTCCTCCGCGCGGGCCTTGACGTCCGCGATGGCGGTCGCCTGCATGATTTCCTCGACGGATTTCCGGATCGTTTTCGGGTCGATGCCGTGCGCGCGATTCCACTCCATCTGGACGGTGCGCCTCCGCTCGGTCTCCTCGATGACGCGCCGCATCGAATCGGTCACGCGGTCGGCGTAGAGGATGACCATCCCGTCCACGTTCCTCGCCGTGCGGCCCGCGATCTGCATGATGGCGGAAGCGCTGCGGAGGAATCCCTCCTTGTCGGCATCGAGGATGGCGACGAGCGACACTTCCGGCAGATCGAGCCCCTCGCGCAAGAGGTTCACGCCGACGAGCACGTCGAAATTCCCCAGCCGGAGATCGCGGAGGATCTCGACGCGGTCCAGCGACTCGATGTCCGAGTGGATGTAGCGGACGCGAATGCCGATGTTCTCCAGGTACTCGGTCAGGTCCTCCGACATGCGCTTGGTCAGCGTCGTCACGAGGACGCGGTCGCCCCGCTTGGCCCGCACACGGATTTCCGCGATGAGATCGTCGATCTGGTGCCGGACGGGCCGCACGGAAATGGGGGGATCGAGCAGACCCGTCGGCCGGATGATCTGCTCGACGACTACCCCGCCGCACCGTTCCAGTTCGTATGGACCGGGCGTGGCGCTGACGAAGATGCAATTGCGGATGAGCGACTCGAACTCGCGGAACGTGAGAGGGCGGTTGTCCAGCGCCGAGGGGAGCCGGAAACCGTGTTCGACGAGCGTCTCCTTACGCATGCGGTCCCCGTTGTACATCGCCCGGATCTGCGGGATGGTCTGGTGCGACTCGTCAATCACGAGGAGAAAATCTTCGGGGAAGTAGTCGATGAGGCATTCCGGCCGTTCGCCCGCCCTCCGTCCCGCGAGATGGCGGGAGTAATTCTCGATGCCGGCGCAGTACCCGATTTCCTTCATCATCTCGATATCGTAGCGTGTCCGCCGCTCGAGTCGCTGGGCTTCCACGAGCTTTCCACAGGACCGGAAATACGCGAGGCGTTCCTCCAGTTCCTCCTCGATGGACGCGATGGCCCGTTCCAGCTGCTCCGGCGTCGTGATGAAGTGCTTCGCCGGGTAGATCACCACGCTCTCCACCCGCTCGCGGACGTTGCCGCTGATGCGGTCGAGGAGGGAAATTCTCTCGATCTCGTCGCCGAAGAACTCGACGCGCACGGTCTCCTCGTCCTCGTAAGCAGGGACGATATCCACGACATCACCCCGGACGCGGAACGTACCGCGCGTGAAGTCGACGTCGTTGCGCACGTAGTGGATATCGACCAGCATGCGCAGGAAATCGTCTCGTTCGATCCTCTCACCGCACCGCACGGCCGCGACGCGGTCCGCCCACTGCTCCTTCGAGCCGATGCCGTAGATGCACGACACCGAGGCGACAACGATGACGTCGCGCCTGCCGGTCACGAGGGCGCTGGTCGCCTTCAGCCGCAGGCGGTCGATCTCGTCGTTGATCGACATGTCCTTCTCGATGTAGGTGTCCGTCGCAGGGATGTACGCTTCGGGCTGGTAGTAGTCGTAGTAGGAGATAAAGAATTCGACGGCGTTGTCCGGGAAGAAATTCCTGAGTTCGCCGTAGAGTTGAGCGGCCAGCGTCTTGTTGTGGGAAATGACGAGCGTGGGACGGTTGACCGCCGCGATCACGTTGGACACGGTGAACGTCTTCCCGCTTCCCGTCACACCCAGCAGGGTCTGGAAACGGTCCCCCCGGCGAAGCCCCTCGATGAGCTGGCGGATGGCCTCCGGTTGGTCTCCGGTCGGCGCGTAGTCGGAAACGAGACGAAACGTGTTCATACCCTGCATTCGTGAACGATACCGGTCATCGTGTAAGATACGGAGGATCGAAACGTCGTGCCGTCCCCGCGTTCGTCCCCGCTGGGCAGCAACCGCCCGGATTTCGCATTTCTCGGAGGAATACCGCGCGCAGGGGTCATCGTATTTGTATTCCGGCACCCGTCTCCAGTACTTTGGAAGGGTATGGGATCACTGCACATTCTCGTCACCGGTTCCGCAGGGTTTCTCGGCTCGAACATCGTCCGTCTTTTCCAGGCGCGCGGGCTGCAGGTGACAGGGACATGGCACGAGACGCCGCCCGAAGCGCGCGAAGGAACACGATGGCTGCGCTTCGACCTGCGAAAAGGCCTCTCGTGGTACGATGCCCCCCGAGAACGCATCCGTGCCGTCATTCACTGTGCGGCGATCGCGAGCGTCGAGATGTGCGAGCGCGAAAAGGAACTCGCGCGGGCGGTAAACGTCGAGGCGACAAGGATGCTCGCCGACTGGTGTGCCGATCGCGGTATCGATTTCATCTTCATCAGCACGGATCTCGTGTTCGACGGTACGAAGGGGTGGTACACGGAAGAGGACCCCGTATCCCCCGCGTCGTGGTATGCGGAAACGAAAGCCCTCGCAGAGGAAGCCGCTCGCCTCCATCACCCCCGTTCCTGGATCATTCGGCCTTCGCTCTGTTACGGCATCTCGAGGGGTTCGCCGGGGTCCTTCCTCTCGTGGACCATCGGGAGACTCTCCCGCGGGGAAACGGTGGATTTTTATACCAACCAGTACCGCACCCCGGTTTTTGCGGAGGATGTCGCCGAGACGGCGCGACGGATTCTCGAACGCCGCCCCCCGCCGGGTATATACCACGCAGGGGGACCGGAACGGCTCACGCGCTACGACATTGCCCTCCTCGCGGCGAGGATTTTCCTCGGTTCGACGCGCGGCATTCGGCCTGCTCTGCTCGAACGCCCCTCCATCCCCGGCGGTTTCGACGACACGTCCCTCGACACGGCGAAAGCCCGCCGAGACCTCGAGATGAACTTCACGCCGCTTGTGATGGGATTCGAGTCCGTCCGCAGCATGACCGCCGCCGCACCCTGCGGACCGCAAAACGAAACATTTCACGATGGAGAATCATCGCATGGATAAAACGCTCGACGACATGCCGGTGGAACGAGGGGAAAACACCGCTCCCCCTGAGACGTCTCCGGCTCCGCCGCTCTTCTCGTTCGACGACCTCTCACCGGATCTCCGCGAGCGCGTGGCGGCCATGGGGTGGGTTCGGCCCACACCCGTCCAACAGCAGGCCATCCCGCTCCTGCAGCGGGGCGGAGATCTCATCGTCCAGGCGAAGACGGGAAGCGGGAAAACCGGCGCGTATCTCCTGCCAGCCGTCAACGCCATCGACCCCGCAAAGGCCTGGACCCAGGTGCTGGTGCTGGTCCCCACGCGCGAACTCGCCCGGCAGGTGTACGACGTGTTCCTCCGCCTGACGGAAGGCACCGAGGTGCGTGGAGCTCTCGTCTACGGCGGCGTCGGTTACGGCGAACAGACCCGAGCGCTCCGCGAAGGCGCGCATCTCGTCGTCGGGACACCGGGAAGGATACTCGACCATGTCTACCGCGGTACGTTCACGGTCGGCCGCGTGGAACTGCTGGTCATCGACGAGGCGGACGAACTCCTCTCGATGGGATTCTACCCGGCGCTCCGGAAACTCCGCATCCAGCTCCCCGAGGAGCGACAAACCTGTCTGCTTTCGGCCACCATTCCGTATCACGTCGAGGAACTCGCCCGGTCCTTCCTCAAGGATCCGGAGCGGTTGATCCTCAGTAAAGGCGAGGAGACGGTTTCCACGCTGGAGCACTATTACTACATCGTCCCGCCCCTGCAAAAGGAACGCGCGCTCATCAACCTCCTCGAGATGGAGAACCCCGACACGGCCATCATCTTCTGTAACACGAAACGAGATGTGGAATACGTCGCCGAGGTGCTCAAGAACAACGGGTACGACGCGCTGCACCTGACCGGCGACATGCCGCAGAACACGCGCGAACGGACGGTCAAGCGCATGCACGAGGGGACGCTGCGTTTCATCGTCGCGACGGACGTGCTCGCGCGCGGCATCGACATCAGCGACCTGAGCCATGTCTTCCTCTACAGCATTCCCGAGCAGGTTTCGGTGTATATCCACCGCTCCGGCCGCACAGCTCGGGCGGGTAAGACGGGCATCGCCATCACCCTGTGCGAGGACATCGAGGAAAAACGCCTTCTCGGCATCGCCCGCCAGTACCATTTCGAGATCGTGAAACGCCCCCTCCCGACGCCCGAGGAAGTCGCAGCGCGGACGGGCGAGCGTCTCCTCGTGCAGATGGAAACGGAAATGCTCACCCTCGGTCTCATGGACCGCGAGCGGCTCCAGCGTTTCCTCCCCCTCGCCCAATCCCTCGCATCGACGGAAGAGGGGTTCCAGTTGATCGCGCTGTTGCTGGACCGCGCGTACATCCAGGGTCTGCACCGCCCGCTGTTCCAACCTGACCGCCCACCCCTGCACGCCGTGCCGAAAACAGAAGGGCAATCGCCGCGTCCCCGCCGCCGCGGGCGGCGGAAAACGTAACGCCGTCCGGCGGCGATCAGGCCGACTGCCTCTGTTTGCGGATCGTGTACAACGGTTCGGCGCCGCTTTCGACCGTCTCACGCTTGATGTAGCAACGCGTCACGTTGGGGAGCGACGGCAGCGTGTACATGATATCGAGCATCACGCGTTCGAGGATCGAACGGAGGGCGCGGGCTCCCGTTCCCCGCTTGACCGCGAGGTCGACGATCGCATCGAGCGCGTCGGGGTCGAACTCCAGCGACACCCCTTCCATGGCGAACAGTTTCTTGTACTGCTTGACCAGGGCGTTCTTCGGCTGGGTGAGGATGGCCCGCAGTCCTTCGCGCGTGATGGGGTGGAGAACGGACACGACGGGAAGCCGGCCGATGAGCTCGGGGATGAGACCGTACTTCAGGAGATCGTCCGGTTCGACGTAGGCAAGGCAATACTCGCGGTCGTCGATGCGCTTCGCGATTTCCGCGCCGAACCCGACCGGGTTCTTCCCGATCCGTCTCGCGACGATGTCGTCCAATCCCTCGAACGCCCCGCCGCAAATGAACAGGATATCGCGGGTGTTGATATTGATCAACGGTTGTTCGGGGTGTTTGCGCCCGCCTTTCGGCGGCACGCCGACCACGGCGCCCTCGAGGATTTTCAACAGGGCCTGTTGAACACCCTCGCCGGACACATCGCGGGTGATCGACATGTTCTCGCTCTTGCGGGCGATCTTGTCGATCTCGTCGATATAGATAATACCGCGTTCCGCGCGCGGGACGTTGTAATCCGCATTCTGGAGCAGGTGGACGAGAATCGTTTCGACATCGTCGCCGACATACCCTGCTTCGGTGAGCGTCGTAGCGTCTGCGATGGCGAACGGCACGTCGAGGATACGGGCGAGGGTGCGGGCGAGCAATGTTTTCCCCGTCCCCGTCGGACCGATGAGCAGGACGTTGCTCTTCTCGATTTCGACATCGTCGTGGTCGGTGGCATGCTTCGCATCGAGACGCTTGTAGTGGTTATATACCGCAACCGAGAGCGTTTTCTTCGCCTCCTCCTGGCCGACGACATATTCATCCAGTGCCTTGCGGATGCGGGCCGGGGTGAGAGCACGGTGGGACTTCATCGGGCGCGAAGTGACGGCTGCCGCATTCTGCCGGAGGATATCCACCGACATCAATACGCACTGATTGCATATATATGCGTTCGGTCCGGCGATGATGCTTTCCACTTCGCCGGACGCCTTCCCGCAGAACGAACAACGGATATCACCCTTCTGGTAACTCATAGAGATTACACCCCCCGCCGCGGCCGCCGTGATACCGTTCGCGGCGGCCGTGGATCGGTGGAATCGGCACCGTTACCGTTTGATCTTCCCGAGCGCGCGAAGGTATTCCGTTTCCGCCTTTTGCATCGCGCGCAGGTAATTCAACCGGATCTCGAGAGCCGTGATTTCATCGTTCAATTTCTCGCCGAGGAGAACCGGGACAGGTGACGCCGCATGAGCGCTCTTCACGGTAACCGGAGTTTCTGCCGCGGCGACCGGTTTCCGGCCCCTCTTCCACGCGGGCGACTTCTTCTGCGCTCTCGCCGCCTGTATAGCAAGCTTGCGGCTGCCGTGCATCGTTGTTTCGGTTTTCGCAACGGGTATTTTCTTCTTCGTTTCCTTCGCCGGCGCCTCGCCGGCAGCCTGTTTCACGGATGCGACGTTATCCAGCGTCTTCAGGAAAACCTTCTCGAACTGTGCGAACTTCTTCGCGACGCGCGGTGTCACCATCTTGGATTTGCCGCTCTTAATATTATGCAAGGTGAGATAACTCAACCCGCTCCGCTTGGAAATCTGTCGAAGGGAGATGTGCTTCAACAGTTCCATGATGCGGTTTTGGATGTTCTGAACGTTTTCCATAAAGCCTCCTTGGTATTCGAGTATTCAATTTGGGGAAATTACACTTATATAGGATACAAAATCTTGTCGATGGATACAACTGTTTCCCCGATAAAACTTTACATATCGTCACCCTTGTATGTACCGGTGGGGCTGAGGCATTCGGCCGAGGTATTCCCGCCGAGAGTGTATGTATTCCATCAGCAAGGGGACAGGGCGATCGTTCACCCTCAATAACCCGCTGCAGAGCCGTTGCCGCGCGGATCCGAGCACCCTTCGTACAGACGTGCACGCCCATTGTACAATACGGCGTCGATCCTCCCGAACGGTCTGGTGGGTACAAGCGCATGACCCATGGCGCGAAGGGTGTCCGCGACCTCTGCGGGGATGCTATCCTCTTCGTAATACAAGGTATCCGGCCGCCATTGATGGTGAACCCGCGGCGCGGCGACCGCGCTATCCAGAGCCATCCCATGTTCGAGAACGTTGCGGAAAACCTGAAGCACGGTTGACACGATGCGCGAGCCTCCGGGGCTCCCGAGAATGAACACCGGCCTGTCGTTCTTGACCACGATGACCGGCGTCATCGAACTGACCATCCGTTTCCCCGGTCGGATGACATTGCAGGGGCTCCCGGCCAGTCCGAATTGATTCGGTTCGCCGATGCGTATACTGAAGTCGTCCATTTCGTTATTCAAGAGAAAACCCGCCCCCTCGACGACGCATTTGGACCCACAGACATCGTTCAACGTGGTCGTGACGGCGACCGCATTCCCCCACTTGTCGGCGATTGAATAATGCGTCGTCTGGTTTTTTTCCCCATCGATGCACCCCGCCCCGCCGACAGGGAGAAGCGGAGATGTCCGGTCGAGACGTATCCGGGAACGGATGCGTCGGGCCGTTTCCTCCGAGAGTAACGAATCGAGAGGCACGTCCACGAAGGCCGGGTCGCCGAAAAATTTCCATCGGTCCGAGAAGGCGAACCGCAAGGCCTCGGCCATGAGGTGGATATAGCGCGCCGAGCCGTAGATTGGTTCTTCGTTTCCCTCGCCCGCCTCCAGGATATTCAGCGCTTGGAGGAATGCGGCACCGCCTGCGCTGGGCGGGGGAACCGTCAGGATATCGTACCCGTGCCAGCGAGCATGCAACGGCCGCCGGACGATGCAGCGATAGGATGCGAGATCTTCGTGCGTGATCACCCCACCGCCTTCGCGCATCTGTCGTACGATGAGGTCCGCCGTTTCACCGCGGTAGAAACCATCCCTCCCCTGCCGCACGATACGCTCGAGCGTACAGGCCAGATCCGGTTGGCGGAACCGTTCACCGCGGCGGTACGGACGCCCGCTGCGAGTGAACACGCGGGAGGATGAGGGGTACCGTTCGAAGGACGGCCGAAGCCGCTCGAAGAGGCGCACCGTCTCCAACGGGAGAACCCACCCCTTCCGTGCGAGATCGACGGCAGGTCGTATCAGCTCCGCCCTCGTCATTGTCCCGTACCGTTCGAGCGCCTGCAGGAGCCCGTCGACCGTACCGGGCACACCTGCCGCGAGGGGTCCCTCGAGGGAAGCGCCCGGGATGACGCGCCCCGCACTATCGAGAAACATGTCCGGGCGTGCGGCCGCCGGTGCGGTTTCGCGTGCGTCGATGACCGCCTCGCGCCCATCGGCCATGCGGATGAGGATGAAAGATCCGCCGCCGATGTTCCCCGCCGACGGGTACGTCACGGCGAGGGCGAACCCGACGGCGACCGCTGCGTCGACGGCATTGCCGCCTGAACGAAGGACACGGACGCCGATATCGGTCGCAAGGGGGGAGGCGGTGACGACCATCGCATGCGGGGCACGTGCGATGCGTCCTGCACTCGCCCGGGATTGCGGCACACAGTGCTGGTCAGGATAGAGTGCAACGAGGGACACCGCGAAAAACAGAACTGCCGCCCGGACCGTTACACAGCGGCGGGGATCAGTATTGCCGGATTCCGGGATGGAGTGTACATTGATCATCATTCAAAATATCGGATAGGAACCACGGTGATGATGTCCGTGCCGCGAAGAATCGCCGTTTTCGACACGCGCCACGCGCTGAGAAGCATCGTGCACGCAAGCCTTCTCATCCTGTTCGCCGCTTCCTCGGCGTCCGCCCAACTCCAGCTCAGTCTGGACACCGTGGACGCGAGTCAATTTCCGACAATACGCCTCAAAGTCAAAGCACGCTCGGGCGGGAACACGATACGGGGGCTCGCGGTCGACCAGTTCACCGTTTTCGAGGACGGCACTGTTCAGGCGCCCATCACCGGCTCCTGCGACGACACGACGAAGAGCGGACCGGTGTCGGTCATGCTGGTGATCGACCGGAGCGGCAGCATGGGCCCCATATTCGGGAGCAACGCCATCGTGGACGCCAAGCGGGCGGCGAAAGCGTTCGTCGACCGGCTTTCTCCGGAAGACGAAGGCGCTCTCATCTCGTTCAACGACAGACCCTCGTACGACCAGAACTGGACGCGCGACAAGAATCTCTTGAAATCGAAAATCGACGGGATCTCGACGGGAGGCGGGACCGCCATCTGGGATGCGATCATCACGGCCCTCTCCTACCTCACCCCGCGGACGAATAGGAAAGTGCTGATCCTTCTCACGGACGGGGCGGACGGGGCCAGCACATCACCCTTCTCGGCAGCACGGGACGCACTCCGCACCTCCGGCGTCACGGCATTCACGATAGGGCTCGGTTCCCTCACCAACGAGGCACAGCTCCGCGAGCTGGCGCTCGTCAGCGGCGGGAAGTACTATACGGCGCCGGACTCTCGTGATCTCGACGAAATCTATCTGGCCATCTCGCGGGAGATCATCCCCACCGGCATCTGCGAGCTGCGGTACACGTCGAAACTCGACTGCCTCGACGGTTCCGCCCACACCGTCGAGGTGTCGCTCCTGTACGGTGGGCAGAGGGCGTTCGCATCCGGATCCTTCATCGCCCCCACCGATTCCGCCACCCTTTCCTACGCGTTTCTTTCGACGGGTTCGCACCACTCGGTCGACGCGGGGAACCGTCTCGATATTCCGATCCTCCTCACGCGCATCACGACGAACCGCCCCATTTCCTCATACACGTTCACGATCGATTTCGACCGGGGACTCCTCCACCTCGACTCCGTCTCGACGAGCACGCTCACGGCGGGCAGCTCCGTGAACGTCCAAGAGACGACGAGCGGTTGCAGGGTCCGCGTCGCCTGCCCCTCGCCCGTCACCCGTATAGGAACGCTGGTCACGCTCCATTTCCACGCGGCGGATATCTTCGCCAGCGAGAGGACACCCCTCACCCTATCCCCCCCGCTCGTCGACCAGCCCTGCACGGTCACGGCATCGGAGAACGCCATCGTCATCATCAGCGGGAGATGCGAACGGGCATTGATCCGCCTCGCGCCGACCGCCGCCAAGGAATCGAGCGCTTTGCTCGCCGTCACGCCGAACCCCTTCAATCCCACGACGACTGCGGTGTTCCGGGTCGCCGAGACAGGGCCTACCTCGATCGTCCTGCGGGACATCCTCGGACGTGCCGTGCTCCGTGTATTCGGACGCGATGCCGTACCCGGCGTGTACCGCGTCATCGTCGACGGGGAACGTCTCTCGAGCGGCATGTACATGCTCGAGCTCGTCGCACCGGACGGCATCGACCGAAGAAGCGTGCTGCTCCTCCGCTAAGAAAAGAGGAAGGCCAAGCTTCCCTTCGTCACATGCACGTCTGCCGGCCGTTGCTTCCTTCCGGACCTGGCGGGGTTGGGCAGTGTCGCATTGCGAAGGACTTGACCTTCCGGCCTAAAATACACCCTTTCCCATATGACGGCAACCGCAATGCGGAAGGCGGGCTGCATCTCGGATTCCATGCTTACCGGAATAAGAAGGGATGCACTATACCGCCTCTTGTACCCGCCCCCGTCCGAGAGGAGCTCGCGTTGCCCGACGAGGATATACGGGGATGGCGGGTTTTCATTCCGCACCGAAACACTCTCGACTCACCCTGCGCATCCATCAGCGCCGCACACAGCTTCGCATGTATCGGATACGTTTTCTTCCCCTAGCCCCAAAACCGGTTCCTCGTCACTGGAACCTTCCATTGCGGGTAGAGACGACACGACACCCTTCCTGAACCCCGTGCCGCTCGCAGAAACCACCGTTGACCTCAAGCACGTATCGAGCGGGCTTCCCCGACTCGAGAGACTGCGAAGAAAACGGGGTCGTTCTCGTGTGAATCTTGACGATGATTCCTTTCCCATCGATGAAGATGATATCGAGCGGCAACTGGGTGTTGACCATCCAGAACGCGCGGGGTTCCTCTTCCTCGAAGATGAAGAACATCCCCTCGTTTTCAGCCATCTGCATCCTTCCCATGAGTCCGCGTACGCGTTCCTCTTCCCGCTCGGCGAATTCCGCTGTCACCGTGGTGAGGAGCACGCCATCCGGCGAAAGGATCTGGACGATGCCGTCCTTCCGGAATGGCGGGGCACCACTGCGGCGATCATCCGGCCGCAAGGTCTCCGACGGTTTCTCTCTCGAGGAGAAGACCGTAAAGAGAAGGATAAGCACGATGGCTGCCAGTGCAGCGCCTCCTCCGACGACGAAGGAGAGTTTCGGTTTTCCTCGCGTGCCGTGTCTTGCTTTGTTCGTCATTCCTCGACAGATTCGATTCGATGGAACGAAGGTATGGAGGCCCCGCCTGCGAACCAATACGCTGGGTTCCCTCCGATACGATCAACGTCGTACCCCAGCGACGGGAACGCGTCGGGGAAACATCCTTGGCAAACACTGAACGTATTGACAAATAAAGATTTCTCTGCATCGTCTATGTAACTTTCCATGAGACGTGCTTGTCTTCATCCAGTGGGTGGATACACCCAGCGAGAGTGTGCTGCAGGGATGGGGACCATCATTGTTGACCGTTCATGACCGAAGCGGAACGAAGGAGGGCATTCAACGAGATCTACGCCGAGTACGACCGGCGGTTATTCGCCTATTGCCTCTACGTCCTCGGAGACCGCGACAAAGCGAAGGATGTATTCCAGAACATCTTCATCAAGGTGTATAAATCAATCCATGCGCTCCGCGACACCGAGAAACTCGCCCATTGGCTCTTCCGCATCGCGCGTAACGAGTGTTTGAACGCGATGAAATCGATACAGCGAAAAGAGAACAGGTACGTGCGCATCGACAAGTCGGAGAATTCCCCTTCCCTCGCCGCTGAGGGGTCGGCGGAATACACCGACGAGATCGAACATGTCCGGTGGGGGCTTCAACAGCTTCCGCCCGAATACCGCGAGGCGCTCGTGCTCGCGGAATTCGAGGGCTACTCTCTGAAGGAAATCGCAGAGCTGACGGGAGCGAGCCTCTCGAACGTCAAAGTGCGCATCTTCCGGGCAAAGAAGAAGCTTCACACGATCCTGCAACCAATCCTCAACGACTATGATTGACCACATCGAAGAACTCATCGTCGCCTACCTGCACCGCGGGCTCAGCCAGGAGCAGGAGCGCGAGCTGTTCGACGCGTGCCGCAACAATCCCGACGTCGCCACGTTGCTGCGGCAGCACGTCGTTCTCTCCCTCAAATTGCGCGCCGTCCGCGACCGCACCGAGGTGCCGCTGGAAACCCGTAACGAGCTCATCGAGCGGATCAATGCGCTCCCCGTCCCGCAAGAGACCGCTCCAGTGGGACCGCGGCGCCGTTACACCCCGATGCATCTCTTCGGGGGTATGTTCGCGACGGCCGCCGTCACGGCCTGCGTAGTGTTCCTGCTGCTGCCTATCCGGGGGACACCGCCGGCCTCCCCCGTCGCGATGGTGCATGACACCGTCGCGGTGACCCTTCGCGATACGGTTACCGTCGTCCGGACCGTGCGCATCGATGCACGCCGGTCCGCCGCGGAGACCGTGTCGCCCGCAGCCGTCGAAAGCGGAAACCTCGCCGTTTCCGGAGACGTATCGAAGGATTCCCGGACCGCAGAGACGGGAGGGGACGAACCGATTCTCGTAAAGGAAACGGACGACGATCTCAACATCGTAGATGTCGCCGATGTCGCCGAAGCTCGCAGAACATCCGGCCCATCCTGGATCCAACAGTACAACGTCATGCTATCCCGCCTCGAAACCGTGAAAATTTCTTCGAACGATCGTATTCTCCACTGAACGATGGACACGACTCGAAAGATCGGGGCGTTCCTCGCCGTTTTCCTTACCCTGGCCGGTGCAGGGTTCCCCCCGGCTTCAGGGCAGGACGTCTCCGATTTCACCGTCCAGACGGGGAACGATCTCTTCCTCCGCGAGACACAACGGGCACTCGCATCGGAAGACTTCGCATTCCTCCCCTCGCTCGATTGTTCGTTCGAGTACATCCGCCGATTCGAGAACCGCGACATCACATACCGGCGAGGGCCTATCCCCCTCCGTCAAACATCGGCCGCGGTTCTCCAAGAGGCCCATGCGGCGGGTGGGAACGAGCCCGTCTCCGCCGCCGTGGGGGAGCGAACGTGTTTCGTCGGGAGCATGCTCGTCGATCTCCCCCGCCCGGGTGAAGCTTCCGGGCATGTCTCCAGCGCCGACGAATACCGGCGCTACTTGCTCCGGGTCTCGATCGTCCCGCTCGCATACCAGGATGCCCGCCTCACCGCGCGAGTTCTCCTGGAACGTGCCGTCGTATCCGCCGTGGGAAGGGAGGTGACCATCCTCCAGAACGAAGTGTTCGGGAGAACCGTGGATATCACCGGAAACGAACCGTTGTATTTCGATCTCCCGAACTGGGAACCGGTTACGGAGGCATTCGCGAACGCCGTCCCGCCTTCACTGGAAGAGGCGCTCCTCATCACGCTCGAAACCCCTCGGCACTTCGGGTTCTCCCGCAATGTACCGGAACCGTTCGGGACGAGTACGCGCATATCCTACGCCGTCCCCACCGCCAGCATTGTGAAACTCTCGATCGCAGTGAACGGCGTCGAGCGCGTCATCGATCGCGGGCGCCGCGAAGCGGGCACATACCACGTCCAGTGGACCCCGGGCGACATTCCGGACGGCGTGTACACTGCTCGGCTCAACGCGACGGACAGCACGGGAAAGCCTCTGTACGACGGGGGAATGGAAATGACCAAGGACCGTTCCGCGGGTGGATACACGCCGCCCCGCTTAGCCGTCGCCCCGGGGGACGCGACGCGTTTCATCGTCTCGACGGAAAGCGGTCTTGCATTCCAGTTCCCCGTAGACCGCAAGAAATCCCTGCGGCACATGTTCACGCATGTCGCCGTGCGAGTCGGTTACCGCTTGATGCCGTCCCTCGAGGTGGGCGTGGGAGGGGGACAGGATTCCTTCCACGAGTACCCCGCTCCCAACGTGGACGTCGAACGGATCAGCGATTACGGCGGCGTCGTGGCTTACACCTACGGCTATGTGGGACCCTACGCCCGGTACACGTTCGGTTCGAGGCCGCTCCAACCGTTCGCGCAAGCCGCCGTTTTCTTTTCCGACTATGCTCCGATCGGGGAAATCGGGGCAGGTGTGCGCATGCGGATATTCCGGAACGTCACCCTCCACATCGCCCCCACCGTTGTGGCACATTTCAAATCGACGGTCAGCGCGAAAGTCGGGCTCCAGTACGGCATGGGGGTTCTTTTCTGATGAAAACCGCACCGGTCATCCTTCGCCCGCTCCTTGCATGCACTCTTGCCATCGCAGCATGGCATTGCGATTTCCCGGACGACCCGCCGCTGAAATCGAACGTCGCACCGCCGCCCGCGAACACCGTCGGCTCGATCGACAGCGCCGCATCGCTCCTCCCTCTTAAAGCCGGCGTCGGTTGGGTGTACCTGGCCGTCCCGAAATTGCAGAGCCCCCAATCCTCCGTCGCGTGGGTATCGGAAGTCGTTGTCCGCGGCGGACAGTACTATCGCGTCCCCTACGTGTTCGTCACCGGTGCTCCGCCGCGTCTCGTCAGCGGAATTCCCATCCTCCTCCGGAATGCCCAGCGCGGGATCGCCTTCTACGACATCAACGACGACACGCTGAGAGAGCCGGGCCGCCAGCCGCGCCTCATGTTCCAGCTCCCCTATCCCGCAGAGGCGGGAACGCGGCAAGTCCAACCTACGACACTCGGGACCGCAACGGTGACCGTCACAGCCAAGGACACATTGATCGATGATTATAACGGTGTACCCGTCCGCACCTATCGATACGACGTCATCGACCCCGACGGCGAATCCATCGTTCTGTACATAGCCCCGGGAAGGGCAATAATGCGGGTGATCCGGCGCGACGTCGTGTTCCATACCCTGGCATGGATGGGCTTGTAACAGGAACCAACATCGGGTGAGTACCGAAATTCCCAAGAGGAGTCTTCGAGAACCGCCGCATTCTTCGGCAGGGTGCAGGGTGAAGGGAAAGGAGCTCTTTCCCCTCGCCGTTTTGTTTTCTTGCCTTTTCTCCTTCAACGGCTGCGATTTCCCCGACGACCCGCCCTTGAAGAACGGCAGGCAAGAACCGGAACCCGTCGTCGAGATCGACTCCGCTCGCTCGCTTCTTCCCTTGCGGACAGGAAATTTCTGGCAGTACCTCGTCATTCCGCGCGATGGGATCCCACAACCGCTCGTGCTCTGCCCGGCCACGGAAACGACATACGACGGCGTGACATACTACGAGCTGAAATACCTCTACTTCTGCCCGAGCAATTACGCCGAGACGATCGCTGCTTTCCCGCCCGTCCTGCGCTGGCACGCAGGCGGCCTGAGTTTTCACGAACATCTTTCCCCCCTGGACACGGCGAGCGTCCGCACCCCGCGGCTCATGTACACCCTCCCGTACCCGGCGCCCGTCGGCACGCGCGTGGAAAACCGGCGCAGCGAATACACGGTGGTCGTCGCGGCCAAGGACACGCTGATCCCGAACTTCAACGGGACGGCATCCTACCGCTGCTACCGGTACGATCTCTCTTTCCGTAACAGGCCTGCATCGCGCATCTACGCCATCCCGGGCAGTGCATTGCTCCGTATCGAAAAAGGCGACCTCGTCTTCCACACGACGGATTGGGTCGTGAAGTGAGAACGGCGGCGGAAGGGGATCCCCGACGATGACGGAACAGCCCTGTTGAGCCATAGCTCGTTTTCCCGCATTTTTCCGCCGTGAGCGGAAAAGGAACATTGGGTTTTCTCTGCACATCCACGGCGTTGGGCGGGGCCGAGCTGAACGCGGTTCGTCTGGCGGGTTGGCTTGCCGCGCGGGGACGCCGCTGCATCGCGATCGGAGCGGAAGCCGGCCCCTACCTCGAACGATGCGTCGAAGCCGGAATTGAGACGGCGGATATCAAGCCGTTCGCGCGCTGGGGTATTCCCTTCTCCGCCCATCGCCTCAGCCGCATTGTCCGCGATAGAGGGGTGGACCTTATCGTGTCGTTTTCCTCACAGGACACGCACATCGCCGCTGCCGCATCCCTCTTCGGCCGCAAGCGCGTCCCTTTTGCCCACTACCAGCAGATGCAAATCGGATCACCGCGTCGCGATCTTTTCCATCGGCTCGAACATTCCCTGCTCTCTGCATGGATCGCTCCCCTTCCCTGGCTCGCGCAACAAGCGCGGGAACTCACGCGAATCGCACCGGGGAAAATCGCCGTTATACCGTACGGGTTGGAACTCGATCGATTCCGTCGCCGCTCGGGGTCGCGGAAACACGCGCGCACCATTCTCTCGCTCCCCGACGATGCCTTCGTCATCGGCACGGTCGGCCGATTGGACCGAGGCAAGGGCCAGGAGTACCTCCTCCGAGCCGCCGCGAGGCTTCCCGTGCAGGGTAAGCTCCTCATCCTCATCGTCGGAGAGGATACACGCGGCGAACACCAGAGGTACGGCGAGTTCCTTCGGGGCCTTACCAGAGAACTCGGTCTCGAACAGGCGGTGCGGTTCCTGCCGTTCCGGCTGGACATCGAAACCGTTTTCCATGCCATGGACATTTTCGTCCTGACCAGCTTATCCGAAACCTTCGGTATGGTGACCGTCGAGGCATTGGCGTCGGGTCTACCCGTCGTCGGTACCAACACGGCCGGCACACCCGAAATCATCCATGACGGCGAGACGGGATTGCTCGTCGCTCCCGGCGATCCGGAGCGCCTGGCGCGGGCCCTCTACACGCTGATGGAAACACCGGAACTCCGTCACCGACTCGCGGAACAAGGGCGGCGGCACGCGGAGGAACGCTTTTCCCACCACCGGCAATGCGAGGAAATCGAAAAATTGGTCGACCGAATAATCGGGGAAAAAAATTTGGGCCAAGCCTCGTCCTTTTCCCGTTGATTTTCACCCGAAAAACCCTCCCGCGCGGCGGAAGCGGCTCCACGCGACAATATCACCGGGCGTCTCGGCCCCCAAGCATGCACCGGCTCTGGCTAAAATTGAGAACCCTCAGGAGGTTTTGCACTCGATACACCGATGCAGCGAGCGATAAGCGCTATGTGTCGGCATGCCCCTGATGAAGTAACCCAATGATCACGGTCGGTTCTCGGAAAATGAACACCCGTCGCAATCCGAATGAACGGGCATGCCGGAAAGTGCAGCGGTATCTCCCATGTTGGGGGACTAAAGGGGTGCGCGATAGGATAGGCGTTTCGCCGCCAACCACAGCCGATCAAGAGATTCCCCGGTCTTCCCTGTCGAGGCGGCCCCACGACGATTCAGCCCGGCTTCAACGTGTCGGTGATCGATATCAGCGGTGAATGCCGTGCCGGTGGCGATGTCTTTCCAACAGACGACACTGCCCCATTCAACGCGAAACCTCTTTCATCCCCTCGTCCGTCAGCTCAAAAACACATCCTGATGCGACTGCCGGCACTCGAGCGCCGGGAGTAAAAGTTCCCGTTTCCCAATCATCTCTCTTCCCATCACCTCTGGATTGATGCCTTCCTCCGATCGATGCCGACTCACGATCGACTCGGTTTCCCAACGGATATCGCCGTCATTCCTCGCCGGTCCATTCACTCGAAATCACGGGTAAAACCGACTCCGCATACGATTGTCGTAGGAAACTCTCTTGACTTAAGGGGAGAGATTGACGAGATTCGTCCCGTTCTCATTCCACAACCGTACGTACCACCAAACGACAAAGTCTTTCCTGAAAGGCGTGGACTTGTTCGTTTCCCGGTCAATGTCCGCCGATGTCAAGCGCGTTCCGCGTGGTAATTTTCGCTGGAAAGAACGTATACACTCCCACTCATCACGAGGGGGTTTTCCGATGGCTGTGTGCCGGATGAACCCTTGTGATACACATCGGGGCAACGAGAAACGGTCCGCGGCATGGCAGGCTTGCATCACATCACTCACTCCCGAAGCGAATCGACACTCTTTTCCATAGCGGGACAATCCCGACACGTCATTCTTCACAGCAATGGAGGATTTCATGACGAAGAAAACCATTTGGGCGGTGATCGCCGTGTTCATCGCGTGGGCGATCTTGGATTTCATCCTCCACAATCTTCTCCTCTCGTCTCTCTACGAGCAGACGAAACAACTCTGGCGCCCGTTAGCAGAGATGAACATGCCCTTGATGTATGTCGTCACCCTCGTGCTTTCAATCTGTTTTTGCGTGATCTATGGTTTTCTCGTCGAACCGAAATCGATCGGCAGGGGGACGCTTTACGGCATCGTCACGGGCCTCGGCATGGGCTTCTCCATGGGTTTCGGTTCATACGTCAGCATGCCCATCCCGCTCTCTTTGGCCTTCGCATGGTTCATCGGTTCGTGGGTTGAATTCATCATCGGCGGTATACTCGTCGGTTTGATCATCCGGCCCGCCAAGCAGTAACATCAGGCAGGACGGGCACAGGCGGGGA
>JARYLZ010000027.1 GCA_029907355.1 Bacteroidota bacterium
CTCGTGACGACTGCCGCCGCGCGGATGTTCGCTACGCCTCCATCCAATGTGCCCCATGTCCCATCCTTCCTGTTCCATACGGCGATACCCGACACGGGGGATCCCCCCGCCTCCCCGATAAACCCGCCGACGAAGACGGAATCACCCGCAACGGCCAATGCCAAAACGGTGCCGTCGACCCCCGGTTTTCCGGCACCGAGTGGCGACCAGGCCGACCCGTCCCACCGTGCGATTCCCCGCGCGATGGTATTCCCTACCATGTAAAACGTCCCTGCGGCGAACACATCATCGCCGTCCACCGCTATCGCGGACACGGTCCCCTTTAACCCATCGCCCAGAGGACTCCACGACCCTCTCTCCCGCATGGCGATACCTCCGCATCCGACAGTTCCGATACGCGTGAAATCCCCTCCGGCGTACAGACGTTCGCGGCTTTTCGCGAGGGCATGGATGACGACATCATCGAAACCGGGGTCGGCGAAGGAACAATCCCATGCCCGATCATCCGGGTGAAAAGGGATTGCACCCGTTTTGAAAAAAACACTGTCGAGACCGTTTTTCCTCGGTGAATACACCCCATCGCGAGGACTGACGTCCACGCGAGTCGGGGATACGTTCATCTGGCCGCTGACCGTGAGGAACAGACAGGGGACGAGAAAGGGTGACCACCGCAAACGGGAAGCGAAAGTACGCGTGCGAGGGAAACGTCGGTGGGACATGGTGGGGTCTCCGATGCGTGGAACGATATCATGGAAGATACGGCGTGAGATGAAAGGGATACAGGACGCCGCGGACGAGGATCGTTGCGTTTTTGGAAATGACATACCCGCCGCAATAGCTTGAAGGTTCGGAATTCTCTCATGTCCTGATGTCATCACGCACCTATCCTATCCATCATCCTGAAAAAAGACAAGGAACCGATACCGATCCTGACAGGCATCGGAGGAACAAACGCGCGCTGGCGATCGTCTTCCTGATCATTTTCATCGATCTGCTGGGTTTCGGCATCGTGATTCCGATTCTCCCCCTGTACGCGAAACGGGGATTCGGCATGCCGGATGCACTCATCGGGGTATTGGTTTCCTCGTTCCCCCTCATGCAACTCGTGTTCACGCCTTTCTGGGGGAAATGGTCGGACCGGATCGGCAGGAAACCCGTTCTTTCCATCGGGCTCCTCTTCACCATGACGGGATATGTGCTCTTCGGGCTTGCGTCTTCCGTCCCCGTACTCTTCCTCTCGAGGATGCTCGCGGGAATCGGCGGTTCGAACATCGGGGCTGCACAGGCCTTCATCGCCGACAGCACGGGAGGTCACGAGCGCGCGAAGGGCATGGGATTGGTCGGAACGGCATTCGGTCTCGGCTTCGTTTTCGGCCCCGTCATCGGCGGACTGTTGAGCCGCTACGGGTATGCCGTCCCGGGTTTCTCTGCGGCGTGCTTGTCTTTCCTCGCGCTTCTCCTCACGTTAGGGCTTCTCCCGCAGCATCAGCGGCATGCGACGCATGAACCGCACGCGTTCGCGCTTTCGCCGAGGGCTCTGCGTCGCACGGTGTCCCGGCTCGGCGTGCGCCGTCACATGCTCCTCTTCTTCCTGGTGACCTTCGCCTATGCCAATACACACGGGACATTGCCGCTCCTTGCGGCACGGGTGTTCGGTTACGCGGACTACCAAGTGGGGTACCTCTTCGGGTTCATGGGCATCATCAGCGCAGCCACGCAGGGTGTCGCCCTGCGCTTCCTGTTGAGAACAACTCGAGAACGTTCGTTGTTCCTCGTGGGGTCGATCCTGACCATGATCGGGTTGATCTCCATTCCTCTCTGCGCCGGCACGATCACCCTCTATGCGGCGCTGGGCATCCTGGCATTCGGTTCCAGCCTCCTCCCGCCGACGCTCATCGCGTTCGTTTCGCGTCTTGCCGAGCCGGCGAAACAGGGGGAAACCCTCGGTGTCAATGAATCTCTCGGTGCACTCGGCCGGACCCTGGGACCCGCATGGGGGGCATTCGTTTTTCAAACCTTCGGCCCGCCCGCACCATTCTTCACGGGCGGAGCGATCATGGGAGCCGCCTTGTTCTACGCCTGGAAATCGGTGGGAAAGGATTCGTAAGTTACGGGTGCCGGAGCGGTTGACCCACATTTTCGCGTGAATTCCCATGGCCATGACTCAACGCACACTGTACAAGACGATCGAAAAAGTCGCTTCCGCCGAGTTCACGACGGACGAGGACATGCTGATCGCCGTCCTCAAGGAAATCGTGACGCATAACGACATCAGCATTATCGGGGGGAGAATCTGGAAACTCCAGCCGGAGGAACGCTCCTACGAGTTGATCTACGAGGAGGGCGCGGTCGACCTCGTCGGTGTGGGGTTCAAAATCACCATCGATGACTACGACCTCATCGAGAAGCTCGCGAAGCGGCGTACCGTTCTCGCCGACGAAACCAATACCATCCTGCGCAGCAAAGGCATCATGAAGTACTCCGCGACGGGCATCGGTTCGACGACACGCATCGGTTCCCTCGATTGCTACGAATACATCATGGCGCTCAACGCATCGGAAACGGACCCGGAATTCCCGTACGCGCTGAATATCGCCGGGCAGGCGGTGACGCATATGCTGGCAAAACGGCGGAGCGAAGCCGAGAAGCGCACGCTCCTCACCGAGCTCGAGCATGCTGCTGCCCTCCAGCGCCAGATTCTCCCGGAACATGAACAGCAGTTCGGCCGGTACGAACTGTACGGCATCAGCATCCCCGATCGGACTGTCGGCGGGGATTTCTTCAACTACTACACCTTCCCGAGCGACAGCGGGCGTCTCGGCGTGGCCATCGGCGATGCGGCGAGCAAGGGCCTCGCCGCGGCCGTGCAAGCCCTGTTCGTGGCCGGCGCCCTCATGATGAGTGTCGAGTACGAGTCGAAGATCTCGACGGCGATCCGGCGCATCAACACGATCAACATGCGGATGTTCCCGAACGACCGCATCCTCACGCTCTTCTACTGCGAGTTGTTCGACGTCGGCGAAGGGCTCCTCCTCTACGCGAACGCGGGCCACTCCCGCCCCATTCACTACCACGCTTCCGATGGACACTGCACGATGCTCCGCTCCACGGGCCCGATCATCGGCCTCCTGAAAGATGCCGTCTTCCATGTCAGCAGCGATACCCTCAAGCCGGACGATCTCCTCGTCCTGTATACCGACGGCATCACGGAAGCGGACGACGGGAACGAGGAATACGGGGAGCGGAGGCTGGTCGAGTTCATCCGCACCCACGCCTCCCTCGCGCCGAAAGATCTCTGCCGCGAAATCCTCCAGGACGTCCAGACATTCAACGCGGCCGGAAAATACTCGGACGACAAGACGCTCGTCGTCGTCAAACGGATCCGGTGACCCATGGCCGACAGGCACTCCTTCGATATCGTCTCGCTCGTGGACATGCAAGAAGTCCACAATGCCTTCAACCAAGCGTTGAAGGAGATCCGCACGCGGTACGATTTCAAAGGCTCCAAGAGCACGCTCACCTTCCTGCCGAAAGAACGCCGCATCGTCATCCTCGCCGACGACGATTTCAAGCGCAAAGCCGTCATCGATATCCTCCAGACCAAGCTGATCCGCCGCGGCGTCCCCGTCAAGGCGATGCAGTACGGCGCCGTCGAAAACGCATCCGGGGGAATGGTGCGGCAGGCGCTGACCTTCCAGTGCGGGATCGACAAGGAACAGGCACGCCTGCTCGTACGCATGGTCAAGGAAACGAAGCGGAAAGTCCAGGCGGCGATCCAGGAAGACCAGGTTCGCGTGAGTGGGGAAAAGATCGATGACCTCCAGGCCGTCATACGGCATATCCGTGAGGCGGACTTGCCTTTCGACGTCCAATTCGTCAATTACCGATGATACCGTCTCCTTCATCCCGCGTGATGACATCTCGCATGAACGGCACGATGATGCTCGCCCACACCCATGCTGGCGACGGCGCTGCCTGGGCGGTTCGCCTCGCGGTCTGCCTCCTCGCGATGACCGTCCCGCTGTGTACGACCTCACCGCAACCCACCGCCGTCGAGGGCCGCTGTGGGGAAACACGCTTCACCATCCCGGCGCTCGAGGTGAACGGCAACCTCTACGTGTCCGTAAACGCTCTCGCCCGTTCCTGCGGTCTTCGCGTCTACACTGACCGGAACGCTACGAAAATGGAAGTCATCACCGGTGCGAAACGCGTGAAATTGACAGCCGGGAACCCTTTCGTCCCGATCATCGACCACGCGACCAACGTCATCGAACGCGTCGTTCAGCTGCCCCTCGAAGTCGTCAAGCGCGACACGCAACTGTACGCACCCGCCGGGTCATTCGCCCCCCTTCTCACTGCGATACTGGAACGCACGGTCACATTCACCGAATCCCCTCGAAAACCTGCTGGCGACACGGAGTCCGGCGACCCCCGTAAGACACTTCCCGACGGCGACGAACAGTCGGGTTCCGGCCAGGGTGATTCCACCACCCCGCCGGGCGGGATGCCGGGAATCTCTTCGCGCGCTTCCGCAGCCGATATCACGCACGCCGACGTCGATATCCGGCAGAACGGGACGGTTCTCCGGATCCATACGCGGAAACAGGTCTCGGAACCGGCGCGAGAAGAATCACCGGATGGGACGCTCATTCTCACATTCCGCAACGCGACGATCGACGTGGAAGAATTCCGCCAGACCCCTCTGGCCGGCGACGATATCCGTTCCATCAGCGCTGTCCAGGCGGAGCATGACGCACGCATCGAGATCGCTTGCGGGGAAGGCATCCAGGCCAGAACGGTCATGCGGGATGGGACGAGCGAGGACATCCTCGTCACCTTCTACCGGCAGGCTTCCATCGAAAGCATTCTCTCCGAAGAGGAACAGGAGAAACGACGCTCCTCCGACAAGAAGAAGTGGGCGCTGGATTGCATCGTGCTCGATCCCGGGCACGGCGGGCGCGACCCCGGCGCGGTCGGTGCGACGGGCTTGAAAGAGAAGAACGTCGCCCTAGGGATCGCGCTCAAGGTCGGCGAATTGATCAAGAAACGCATGAAGGGCGTGCGGGTCGTTTTCACGCGGAGCGACGACATGTTCATCGAGCTGTACCGGCGTGGGAAAATCGCCAACGAGGCCGAGGGGAAACTGTTCATTTCGATCCACTGCAATTCGACGGAAAAGAAGCCTTCGACGGCAAGCGGGACGGAAATCTACCTCCTCCGCCCGGGACGTACGGAGGATGCTATCCGGGTCGCCGAATTCGAAAACTCGGTCATCCGCCTGGAGCAGGATTACGAGAAGCGCTACCAACCGCTCACCGACGAGAATTTCATCCTCCTGACCATGGCACAGAGCGCGTTCGTGAAATACGCCGAGCGTTTCGCAGACCTTTTCGACGCGGAGATCCGAGCGAGTAAAAAGCTCCGCTCCCAGGGCGTGAAGCAGGCAGGGTTCTACGTGCTCGTCGGGGCTTCCATGCCCGGCGTGCTCATCGAGACCGGCTTCCTCTCGAACCCCAAAGAAGAAGCCTTCCTCGCTTCCCAAGCAGGACAGGCCCATATCGCCTCCCTGATCTATCAAACGATCGCGAACTTCGCCGTCGAGTACGAAAAAAGTCTCAAGTGAGTTCGGGCGGATTGTTCTCCGGCGGAAAACCGCACGACGCGCAAGGCTCTTGCGGACAGGCCGCTTCTTCCCGAGCGGGAACCTCCGTGTGGCGAGAACTTTGTTTTCGACCGACCGTTCGCTATGTTCCCTCGAGAATCATCATTCGGTCGAACAGCGATGAAACGGAAAGTGTTCCGTTGTGCATGGTGTTTTCAGCTGAACGAGATCGATGTCGATATCTCGGAGGGGAACGACCAGGTCTTCGTAGAGGACTGCCAGGTGTGCTGCCGCCCGAATACGGTGCATATCCGTTTTGACGAACAGACGCTCCTCGCCGAAGTGGACGTCGAGGCGGAGGGCTGATCCCGAAGCACTCGGGAGGGGAAGAGATCACGCCGCGGGGTGCGCGGGAGAGAGGTGATCGCCGCTCAATCCGTTACGCGGAGACTCTCGACGAAGAACAATTCGCACGAGCCGTTCCCCGTGTCATCGCGCCGGAGAGAACTCCTCCAACGGAAACCGCGGGGTCCCGTGACTTCAACGAGACATCCGTTCATCGCGACGACACTCCCGCGGACGACGCGTCCGAGTTCATCACGAACGCGGTCGTTCGCCGGAATGATATGGACGTTTGCGCTATGCGATGAGATTTCAAGGGCCGAAATGGGAAGGCGGCGGGCTCCCCACATGTAGAAACGGTTCGATTGGCGGATATCGAGCAGATCGATCACGGCCTGGTTCGACATGGCCCCCCAACCGAGGGCAAGATCCATCGGGGAAAGCTCCGACGCCTCATCGCCGTATTCCTTCCTCGCGAGCACGAGCGCCTGGAGGCGGTAGGAGGCGAGCGGGGTGATGCGGTATCCGTCGTGTACGAACGGCCGCCGACCGGTGGGCGGCTCTTGGACGGGTTCCGCGGGACAGAGAATCCCCGCTTCGTGCCGAACGGCCGGTTCCGGCCATGCGATGATCACGACGCACGCGAGTGCGGCAGCGGCGAAAACCCAAGGAAGAATGTTCCTCTTCATCGAACCGTTCGAACATATCTCGACCGTTCGAACGTACATGCCTCCATTTCCCCGTTCAAGGGCCGCAGGAACAATCGTCTGAAAAATCTTCCCTCGCCGAGTACCGATCTCACGGATGCCCTGGCGGGCATGCGTGCGTCGGCCGGGCTCACATTCCCCGAAGGGGATGCCTTGCCCCCGTTATTTCTCCGCTTCGCCCTGCGCGATCTCGAGATAGGTTTCCGCGGGCGGACAGGTGCACACGAGGTTCCTGTCGCCGTACGAGTTGTTCACGCGCCCTACGGCTGGCCAAAACTTGTTGAAAGCCACGTACGGCAGCGGGAAGACGGCTTGCCGGCGCGTGTACGGGTGTTGCCAGTCGTCGCGCACCGCTTCGCGCGCCGTGTGCGGGGCATTGTGCAAGACGTTGTCCTCAGGGTCGGCCTTTCCGTCGATGACGTCCTGGATCTCGCCGCGAATCGCGATCATGGCATCGATGAACCGATCGAGTTCCGCCTTCGATTCGCTTTCCGTCGGTTCGATCATCAACGTTCCCGGGACGGGGAACGAGACCGTCGGCGCGTGGAAATTGTAATCCATCAGCCGTTTCGCGACGTCTTCCGCCTCGATGCCGGCGGATTTGAACGGCCGTAGATCGAGGATGAACTCGTGCGCGACGCGGCCGTTCTTCCCCGTGTAGAGAATGGGGTAATACGGTTCGAGGCGGGATTTCAGGTAATTCGCGTTCAGGATGGCCGCCTCCGATACTTCGGTGAGCCCCTCCGGACCGAGCATTTTCATGTAGGCGTAGGAGATGGGCAGGATGCTCGCGCTCCCCCACGGCGCCGAGGCGACGGCAGTGATGGCTTTCTCTCCTCCGACGCGAACGACCGGGTGTCCCGGCAGGTACGGGGCGAGGTGAGCGGCGACGCATATCGGTCCCATGCCGGGGCCTCCTCCCCCGTGCGGGATGGCGAACGTCTTGTGCAGGTTGATATGGCAGACATCGGCGCCGATCAGGCCCGGATTGGTCAGCCCCACCTGTGCGTTCAGGTTGGCCCCGTCCATGTACACTTGCCCGCCGTGCTCGTGGACGATCCGGCAGATCTCGCTGATCCTTTCCTCGAAGACCCCATGCGTCGAGGGGTAGGTCACCATGAGGGCGAGGAGCTCGTTCGCATGTTCCTCCGCTTTCCGGCGGAGATCGTCGACATCGATATTCCCCCCGGCATCGCAGGCGACGACGACGACGCGGCAGCCCGCCATCACGGCGCTGGCCGGGTTGGTTCCATGGGCGGATGCGGGGATGAGCGCCACATTCCTCCGGGTCTCCCCCCGTCCATGCTGGTAGGCGCGGATGACCATGAGTCCCGTGTACTCTCCCTGCGCGCCGGAGTTGGGTTGGAGGGAACAGGCGGAGAGCCCGGTGACGGCGCAGAGCATGTCTTCCAGTTCACGGAACATCGCCCGGTAGCCCGCCGCCTGAGCTTCCGGGACGAAGGGATGCAGCTCCGTGAACGCGGGCCAGGTGATCGGCTCCATAGCGGTGGTGGGGTTCAGCTTCATCGTGCACGAGCCGAGCGAGATCATCGAATGAGCGAGCGAGAGATCACGGTTTTCGAGGCGCTTGATGTACCGTAACATCTCGGTTTCGGAGTGATACAGGCGGAACACCGGATGCGTGAGGATATCGCCCCGGCGGCGGAGTTCCAGGGGGTACTCATCGCGGAGACCCTCGAAGAGGTCCGCGAGCGGCCCCGTCTCCTTCCCTGCAGCATCCGCGAAAACAGCGGCGATGCGCCGGACATCCCCCTCGTCGCAGGTCTCATCCAGGGAAATACCGATGTGGGTCGCATCGACGATGCGGAAATTCATGCAAGCTTTCTCCGCACGCTCGCGGATCGCCTCGGCGTCTGGGACGCGCACCCTCAACGTGTCGAAGAACACGGCGTTTTCCTGTTCGTATCCGAGTCTCCGCAGGGCACGCTCGAGTGCCAGAGCGAGAAGGTGCACGTTCCGCGCTATGCGCCGAAGCCCATCGGGACCGTGGTACACGGCATACATGCCGGCCATCACGGCAAGGAGCGCCTGGGAAGTGCAGATGTTGGACGTGGCCTTTTCCCGCTTGATGTGCTGTTCGCGTGTCTGGAGCGTCATGCGGAACGCCGTCCGGCCCTGGGCATCGATTGAAACGCCGATGATACGACCGGGCATCTGGCGGATATACTCGCGGCGCGTTGCGAAGAACCCCGCATGCGGGCCGCCGTAGCCCATGGGAACGCCGAAGCGCTGGGCGCTCCCGATGGCGACGTCGGCGCCGATTTCTCCCGGTGGAACGAGATCGACGAGCGCGAGAAGGTCCGTCGCCACGACGGTGAGCACGCCGTGTTCGTGCGCCCGTTGGATGAAGGCACGCGGGTCGCGGACGGCACCATCTTGCGCCGGGTATTGGATGATCGCTCCGAAGAAGGAATGGTCGAGTTCCACGGTCCGTTCGTCGCCGATCACGAGTTCAATCCCGAGCGGCGCCGATCGCGTCTTGAGGACGTCGATTGTCTGGGGGAAACAGGTGTCCGACACGAAGAATTTCCTCGCCCCGGCCCGATCGGATTTCCGATGTGCGATTCCCGCCAGCATGATCATCGCTTCCGCCGCCGAGGTGCCCTCGTCGAGCAGGGAGGCGTTCGCGATCTCCATGCCGGTCAGGTCCGACACCATGGTCTGGAAGTTCAGCATCGCCTCGAGCCTGCCCTGCGCGATCTCCGCCTGGTACGGCGTATACTGGGTGTACCAGCCGGGGTTCTCGAGGATGTTGCGGAGAATGACGGAAGGGGTGATCGTCCCGTACCACCCTATGCCGATGTAGGTGGCATAGCGCTCGTTCTGAGCTGCGAGGGCGGCGAGATGTTCGAGCATCCGCCGTTCGCTCATCGGCGGCGGGAGATCGGGCGGTGCCGCCTGCCTGATGTGGGCGGGAACGGTTTCCTCGATGAGCTCATCGAGAGTACGCACGCCGCACGCGGCGAGCATGGCGTCTTTCTCCGCCTCGCGCGGTCCGATATGACGGTGGGCGAAGGATTCTTCAATCAGCGTGTTCGGGTCCATTTCTCACCTGTGGATTGATGCGGTGGTACCGGCTCCCCTCGGAAAAAGCGCCTGCGGAGGAGTCTCGCGCTTCACACCCCCGTGTCGCCTGTTTCCCGTGAACGGAAATACTCCAGTGCGGCCGCCGCGGCGGTCTGTTCCGCCGCCTTCTTGCTCCCACCCGACCCGCGTCCTACGGGGATGCCGTTCACCTGGACTTCGACCGTGAAGACGGGACTGTGGTCGGGACCGCTCTCGTCGAGGGTAACGTAACGCGGCAGACCCATCCCCCGTGCCTGTGCGTACTCGAGCAGACGGCTCTTGTAGTTGTCGTCCACCGCCAGGCGGAGGGATGTGAACTGGGAAAGGATCTGGTCTTCGATGAACGTTTTCGCTGCCTTGTACCCGCCGTCGAGGTATATCGCGGCAATGAAGGCTTCGAGTGCATCGACGAGTATCGAATCGCTTCCCGCGCGTATCGCTTGATGTGCGCTGGGGCTCATCAGCAGAAAATCCTCCAGGCGCAACCGATGGGCGCATTCCGCGAGCGAAGCCCTGCTGACGATGCGGGCGCGGATTTTGGAAAGTTCGCCTTCCTCGGCATCGGGGAATGCGTGGTAGATATGCTCCGCGGTGACGAGATTGAGAATGGAATCCCCCAGGAATTCCATGCGCTCGTTCGACTGCGTGACGCCCGGCGAGCACAGCTGGAGGTAAGAACGATGGATGATCGCCTGGAGGAAATACTTCTCGTGCCGGACGTGGTACCCTGTCCGGCGGGCGAACTCGCCGCAATCGAAACTCAGCGGCGCAGATACGGCGACACGCCCTTCATCCTGGACATGTTCGGCGGAAGGGGGAGCGGAAGGCCGGGACGATGTGCTACGGGGTGCGAAGAACAGCTTGAGCAGGCGGAACATACGGGACGGGGTGGCGGCCTCACGCTTCGTGATACTTCGTGAAAACGAGGGATGTGTTGTGCCCGCCGAACCCGAAGGTGTTCGTGATCGCGGCGCGGACAGGCATGGAAATCGCTCCGCCCGCGACGTAATCGAGGTCGCATTCCGGGTCGGGCGTGAAGAGGTTCATCGTCGGGTGTACCGCGTCGTGAACGATCATGAGCACGGTCGCGATCGCTTCCACGCCGCCGGCGGCGCCGAGGAGGTGCCCGATCATCGATTTCGTGGAGTTCACTTTGATCGCGTACGCCCGCTGCCCGAACAGCTTCTTGATCGCTTCCGTCTCCATCTTGTCGTTGTAGGGCGTCGACGTTCCGTGGGCGTTGACGAGATCGATGTCCTCGGGCGTCAGACCGGCGTCGGCGACAGCGTTGCGCATCGCACGGTACGCTCCGTCTCCCCCCGGCGCGGGCTCGGTGATGTGGTACGCATCGGCGGTGAACCCGACACCGGCGAGTTCCGCGTATATGTTCGCCCCGCGTTTCCGCGCGTGCTCGAGCTCCTCGAGGATGAGGATCCCCGCCCCTTCTCCCATGACGAAGCCGTCGCGGTCTTTATCGAACGGTCTGCTCGCCGTCGTGGGATCGTCGTTGCGCGTGGAGAGCGCACGCATGGCCCCGAAACCGCCCAGCCCCATCGGCGTGATCGCCGCCTCGGCACCGCCCGTGACCATGACGTCGGCCATGCCGCGCTCGATGAGGATGAACGCGTCGCCGATGGCGTGCGAAGCCGTCGCGCAGGCGGATACCGTCGCGTAATTCGGGCCTTTGTACCCGTAGAGGATCGAAATGTACCCCGCCGCGATATCGGTGATCAGCATGGGCACGAAGAAGGGACTGAGATGCCGGGGGCTGTTGCTCTGGTAGTAGAGATTCTGCTGATGGAAATTGGTCCACATCCCCCCGATGCCCGACCCGACGATCACGCCCACCCGCTCCGGGTCCGCTGCGCCGTTCTGCAAACCGGCGTCGGCGATGGCCTGCACGGCGGACGCGACCGCGTAATGCGTGAAAGGGTCCATCCGTTGGCAGAGTTTCCGGTCGATGTAATCCACCGGGTCGAAGTTCTTCACTTCGGCTGCGATGTGCGTCCGGAACTGGCTCGTATCGAATTTGGTGATGGGACCGACACCGGACACACCTTCGAGGAGATTCTTCCAGTACGCCTCGACGGTGTTCCCCAGCGGGTTGATGGTTCCCATACCGGTGACGACGACACGCCGTTTCTTCATCGATCTCCTCCTGTTTGAAAACTGCGGGCCTTTCCGGGGTTTGCCGGCGGGTTATGACGCGGGCGTTCCAGGGGGGAGGGTTCAGGAAGCGGCATGTTCCTTGATGTATGCGATCGCTTGACCGACGGTCGTGATCTTTTCCGCATCCTCGTCGGCGATCTGGAGATTGAACGCCTTTTCGAGTTCCATGACGAGTTCCACCGTGTCGAGGGAATCCGCCCCGAGATCGTTCGTAAAGGACGCTGATTCGGTCACCTGACTCTCTTCGACACCCAGTTTGTTGACGATGATTTGTTTGACTTTCTGCTCGATATCGGTCATGGGAAACCTCCGCGAAAAGTGAAGAAGGGGAAAAAGCGAATGTGAAATCTCGATCCGGGCGAATTCCCTACATGAGCATACCGCCGTCGATGCAGAGAACTTGACCAGTAATATACGCAGATTTATCGGAAGCGAAGAACAAGACGGCCTCGGCGACGTCCGACGGGTTCCCCGGTCGTCTCAGGGGGATGACGCGCAGGAATGCTTCCCGTTGCTCCGCGCTGAGCACCGCGGTCATGTCGGTTTCGATGTACCCTGGGGCCACCGCGTTCACGGTGATGTTGCGGGAGGCGAGTTCCTTCGCGATCGATTTCGTGAAGCCGATCAATCCCGCTTTCGACGCCGCGTAATTCGCCTGCCCCGCGTTCCCCATGATCCCAACCACGGACGAGATGTTGATGATGCGGCCGTACCGCTGGCGCGCCATGACCTTCGCGACTTCTCTCGTCACGAGAAACGCCCCGCGGAGATTGACCGCCAGAACGGCGTCCCAGTCCTCGTCGTTCATGCGCATGAGGAGCCGGTCGCGGGTGATGCCTGCATTATTGACGAGAACGTCGATTCGACCGAAGGTTTCTGCGATTTCCGCAACGGATTTCTGGATCGCCGTGCTATCGGTGATATCGACCGTACGGCTCTCGATGCGGCGTCCCGCAGAGCGGTACGTGTCGAAGCCCCCGTCGAAATCGTCCGGAAAGACACGGTCGAACACCGCGACATCCGCCCCTTCCCGACCGCATACGTGTGCGATTTCACGCCCTATCCCGCGGCCGCCTCCCGTCACGAGAACCGTTTTCCCTTGAAGATCATTCATCGTCGATCCTCCGTATCGAGTGAAAGAGTCGCCCGTACGCGTTCGATTTCCTCGGCTGTTCCGGCGGTCTCGCAGGGGGCGTTCGGGTCGATGCGCTTGAGGAGTCCCTGGAGAACATTTCCCGGCCCGACCTCGATGAATCGCTCCATACCCTCGCGTATCATATTGCGCATGCTCTGTTCCCAGAGGACCGGCGAGGTGATCTGCCGAAAGAGCATGGTGCGAATCGTCGCTGCATCCTGAACGGGCTCGGCCGTGACATTCGTGTAGACGGGAAAGGAAGCGTCTCGGATCGGCGTCGAGTCTAAGACGCTAGCCATCTCGTCCTGGGCATACTGCATGAGCGGCGAGTGAAACGCCCCGCTGACCGGGAGTTTTTTCACGATGCGGACCCCCCGGGACTTGAGGATCTCAAGAGCGCGTTCCACGCCGGTCAGGCTGCCGGAGATGACGATTTGGCCGGGTGAGTTGAAATTTGCGGCTTGGACAACACCGGTCGCCGAAGCTTCCCGGCAAGCCTCCTCCACGAGGGAGGCTTCGGCCCCGATGACTGCCGCCATCGTCCCGGGTGACCGGGAACCGCTCTCCTGCATCAGTTCGCCTCGTTTCTTGACGAGGCGCAAGCCGTCTTCGAAGGAGAGCGCCCCCGCGGAGACGAGGGCGGAATATTCGCCGAGCGAATGGCCCGCTGCAGAGGTGGGGCGCACGCCGAGCAACCGCGCGACGGCGATGCTGTGGAGAAAAATCGCCGGTTGCGTGTACATGGTCTGTCGGAGTTCGTCTTCCGGGCCCTCGAAACAAATGCGGGAGAGAGACGCACCCATGATCTCGTCGGCGAGGCGGTAGAGGTCACGGATTTCCGCGAAGCGGTCGGCGAGGTCCTTGCCCATGCCGACATACTGCGATGCCTGACCGGGGAAGAGAAAAGCGATGCGCATCCGGGTGCTCCGCCGTCAGATCGACCAACGCACGTAAGCGGCGCCCCACGTATACCCCGCGCCGAACGCTGCCAACACGATGTTGTCGCCGCGTTTCAGCCTGCCGTCCGCATAGTATTCCGCCAGGCAGCTGGGGATCGTCGCGGCCGTCGTGTTGCCGTACCGGTCGATGTTGATCATCACCTTGTCCATACCGATCCCCATACGGTCCGCGGTGGCCTGGATGATGCGGAGGTTCGCCTGGTGCGGTACGAGCCATGCGACATCGTCGCTGCTGAGGTTATTGCGCCGCATGATCTCGACAGCCGCTTCCGCCATGCCGATGACCGCCACTTTGAAGACCGATTTCCCGTCCTGGTAGATGTAATGCCAGCCCTTGTCCACGGTTTCATGGGTCGCCGGGTGCCTGCTTCCGCCTGCCTTCATGTGAAGCGTTTCCTCGCCGCACCCGTCCATGTAATTCACCCAGTCGAGGTAGCCGTACCCCGGTTCGTCACCCGGTTCGAGGAGGACCGCCGCCCCGCCGTCCCCGAAGAGAATGCAATTGTTGCGATCCCGGTAGTCGGTGATCGACGACATCGTGTCCGCACCGATGACGAGCACCTTGGAGTAGGTACCGGCGATGATGAACTGGGCGCCCGTAGCGAGGGCGTAGAGGAAACCGGAACACGCCCCGCTGAGGTCGAAGCCCCATGCGCGCGAGGCCCCGATCCTGTTCTGGACCAGTGCGGCCGTGCTGGGGAAGAACATGTCCGGTGTGACGGTCGCCACGATGATCAAATCGACCTGGTCGGCCCCGATGCCTCGCATGGCGAGCGTTCGGCGGGCCGCTTCCACGGCGAGGTCCGATGTGGCTTGGTTCTCGACGACGTGGCGCTCGCGGATACCGGTCCGCGTGACGATCCACTCGTCGCTCGTGTCGAGGTACGATTCGAAGTACGCGTTCGTGAGGATCTTATCCGGTGCGTAGTGACCGACGGCGGTGATGGCGGGTGTTTTCATGTGCATCGTTCCGATAGGTACGAAGGATGGGAAAATGTGTGCGGCTCTGTCAGGTTTCCGCCGCCGTTTGAAAGGAACGCACGCTCGCAGCGATGTGTTCGCTCACCCGGCGGTCGATCATTTCTCTCGCCTTGAAAATCATATTTCGGACGGCTTTCGGCGTGGAACGGCCGTGCCCGATGATGGCGACGCCGTTCACGCCCAGTAAGGGGACGCCGCCGTGCTCCTGGTAATCCCATTCTCGCATGATGTTCCGTAACGTGCCGGATGCAAGACCGACGGCGAGTCGATTCCAAAGCCCTTTGCCGGCCGCATGGCGCAACTTCGTTTTCAGAAAAAGGGGCACGGACTCGGCGAACTTCAGGAGAATGTTCCCGATGAAACCGTCGCACACCACGACATCGGCTTTGCCCTTCAGGATGTCGCGCCCCTCCACGTTCCCGACGAACCGAAAGGGCGCGTTCTTCATCAGGCGGTGGGCTTCGACGACCGCTTCGTTCCCCTTACTTTCCTCTTCGCCGACGCTGAGCAGGCCGACCGCCGGGCGTTCGATCCCGAGCATCATGCCCACGAACACCGCGCCCATGACGCCGAACTGGACGAGGTGCCGCGGTGTGGAGTCGACGTTCGCACCCGCGTCGACGACCAGTACACGCCCGCGTTCCGACGGGAAGAACGTTCCGATGGTCGGTCGCGCGATCCCGGCGATTCGCCCGAGGATGAGCGTCGCCGCGGCCATCATGGCACCGGTATTTCCGGCACCGACACACCCGTGGACTTCCCCGTCGCGATGGGACTCCAACATGCGCACGACGGAGGCATCCCGTTTCGTCTTGACGGCTGCCGTCGCCGATTCATGCATCCCGATGGTGTCGGGGGCGTGCACGATGGAAATGTCCTTCGTGCTGGCGGGATCGCCGAGGAGCGTCTGGATCCGGGCTTCATCACCGAAGAGACGGACCTGGAACTCTCCTCCGCCCTCCGTGACGGCGGCGATGGCGCCTTCGATGATCGCCTCCGGCGCATAATCCCCGCCCATGGCGTCGACGCCGATGACGAGAGTCGCTTCGCTCACGAGCACACCGGGACGCAGTTCATCGTGTCGTGTTTCTCTCCCCCGCTCGCTCGCCCTCTCGTTCCCGAGAGATGACCGAACAGGGACAGGGCGGTTATGCCTTCGGGGTAATGATCGATCTGCCGTTGTAATACCCGCAGTTCGGGCAGATACGGTGCTGCAGCTTCGTCTCCTGGCAGTTCGGGCAAACCATCGTCGCCGGCCTCTCCGCCTTGTAATGCGTGCGGCGTTTGCGCGTGCGCGTCTTCGAGTGGCGATGCTTGGGGTTCGGCATCGTGAGAATCTCCTTGCTGATTACACGTCGTTATCCGATTCGAAAGGAAATTTCAACCTATCCCACGGGGAATTCAACGAAATCCCCGGCGGTACCAACCGCTCCGCCAAAACGGGTGCGATGCATGTGGGGTTCCCCTCCGCATCGTCCGGGCAGACGCGACGCATCGGAATGGAAAGCAGGACGAAATCCCGGACATCGTCCGCGAGATCGATCACCGTTTCGTCCGGGTCGATGATCCGAACGTCATCCTCGTCCACACGCCTTGCTGCTTCGGCGTCTCGCGTGTAGAACAACGTGAACGAGACGTCGATGGGGAGAGTGACTGGTTCAAGGCAGCGATCGCAGGGGTAAACGGCTTTCGTCTCCACGTGCGCCCGGAGGACGGTCTGCTCGTGCGTCTTCTCGAGATGCACGCGGATATCCAATTCCTGTTCGAATTCAGCGGGAAGCCCGATTTCACCGGGCAGGCATTTCATTCCGATATCGTGCCCCCCTTCTGGGAGACCGAGAATGCGAATCGGTATATGTACGGGATGTGCCATTCCTCTTTTTTCAAACGAGAAAATAAATATACCGTACAATGGCTTGCTTTCAAATATGATATTCGGCGACTTCATTTCCACATGATGGCCAATGCATCATCATTTCGGATCGAATCCTGCATTCGCGTACGGTAAACCGAAGAAAAGCGGATTTTGAAGCTTACCGTCTATCTCGTATGTTTCTTTCAGCATATGGTGAGCGTAGCTCAGCTGGTAGAGCATCAGATTGTGGCTCTGAGGGTCGCGGGTTCGAGCCCCGTCGCTCACCCGAAAAGGACTCCGGATACCGGTCGAGGTATCTTCGGAAATCTCCAATAAAAGGGCGGGCAAATATTTCCGGCCCTGGACGGGATGGTCGATTCTCAATCAAGGGATGCGACCCGATAGACGGGAGAGGGTACTGTATCGTCCTTGGCGATCAGAGGAGCGGATTTTTTCACGGGAAACAGAGAATTCGCTTTCTGCGTGTCCCGGACGCGCTCGGAGGCATCGCCCTCTACCGACTCGATCACGGAAAATGATTTCCCCATGGCTTAACCCCTTGTCTCCCGGCGCCGTATGTTCCCACTACTTCGATCAAGGGGAAATGCGTTCGGTCTTGCGATACCGTGCGGCAGCGAGCGAGTCCCATGTCGGGATGACTCTCGCGAGAAAGAGGTTCTTTTTCATCCTCAGGGCGGGCATGTCCAATCCCACCAACGCCTGCGCCTTCGCTTTTGTGGAGATGTCCGGAACCGGCACCGGCCCGCGTACACCGTGCGCCGCGAGGATGCGCGCCAAGGAAAGCCTCGCTTCCTGCGCTTTCTCGATCGATGTCGCCAGCACCCGTGCCGCTTCGACCGGTGAATGGAACCCCACGCTGTTCGCTGCGGCGACCCAGTCCCACCGCCATTGCGCATGGCGGATGAGCGTGAGAACCGGTTTCATTTCCTCCTCGCCGGCACCGGCTTCCCATGCAGTTTTCGCTTCGATGTGTGCGTGCACGAGCGCATCCTCCGCCACCCGCTTCAACGCGTCGATCTTGTCCTGCCTTTCGTAGACGTTTTCACGGAGCGTTTCCTCGCTCTGTCGATGGCATACCATGCAGGAAGAGGAGATGTCGTCGAGGGGACTGCGGATTTTGTGGTCCGTGAACTTTACCCCGCCCTGGTCGATGTATACCATGTGGCAGTCGGCGCAGGACACGCCGCGCTGGGCATGGATGCCCGTGCGGAACAGCTCGTAATCCGGGTGCTGGGCCTTGAGCATGGGCGCACGGCTCAACGCGTGCACGAAATCGGTGTGGCCGATCGCGTCGTAGTACGCTTCCATCCGCTCCGCCGTGAAGCCGCTGTCCCATGGAAACGCGAGGTACGCATCCGCCTTGCCTTTGAAGTAGTACTCGACATGACATTGCGCGCAGGTGAGGGATCGCAGTTCCTGGAATGATACCTTCCCGATGTCCTCGCCGCGCCGGCTGAGGGCTTCGCCGAGCGCAGGCCGCGTAATCCGCAGACTCGCCGTTTCCGGGTCGTGGCAATCCATGCACCCGATGTTATTGACGATTTCCGGTCCGAGTTCGGCCCAAGGGGTCCGGTAGAAAGCAGCGATACCCCGCTCTTTCATAACCCGCGGGACGTCCGTGCTCTTGCAGGTCCAGCACGTCCCCGGCTGCGGCACGTCGGTCCGAAGCGTCTTGCGGACGTCCTCCACCGCGTGGTAATGCCCCCTGCCCTGATTGTAATCCCGTGAGAAGGCATATCCCGCCCACAGGATGACCAGCCGCGGGTCGCGCTCGAGATAATCGATCGTCGCCGAACCGCCGTGCTTGCTGGCGAATGTCGTATCCGCCGTCGCGGTATACGTTTCGAACTGGCGGGGGAAATTGTCTTTCCAAGCGATATCCCGCGGGTCTCCTTCCGGAATCGGCGTGATCATCCGGTTAATAAGGCGCGATTCGCACCGCCGTTCCATGATCGAGGCCCCGAAGAGCCCGAGGAGGAAGACAGCGACCATCGTCCCGAGAAAGAGGGCCCAACCGACCCAGGGTTTTTCTTTGACGATCTGCGTGAGGGTTTTCTCCATGTCGACCTTTCCATTCTCATCGGTTGAGGTGTATGCGGAAAAACGAGGCGTATCGTGTTCCGAGAAGGCGGCGTCTCACCACGGCATGCCGGTCTGCCCTCCTCCTTTCCCTTTCCGATGGAATAGGGAGACCGTGATTTCGGGAATGCGTGGGACTGGGGCCGAGGGCACCGAGGCAAGACCGTTGACACGCCCGTGGGGTACCTCGCGGTGACAATGCAGGCAATCGGTCTCCCCCTCGGCGAGGGAGACGTCGTGGATGAGCGCGGCATGGCAGCGCATGCAATTTTTCCGGACGACGGCCTTGCCGGCCGCCCGGATGCGGATGACTTGAGGTTCCGCCCTCGCGGTGAACACGGCCGCGTGCCTGAGACCGTCCTGCGCCTTGAACAGGTATGTGGCGAGGATGTTCCCATGCGGGACATGGCAGTCGTTGCAGGTAGCCGCCTTCCCATGGCTGCCCTTTCTCCACGTCGTATACTGGGGAGCCATGACGTGGCAATTCATGCATGTTTCCGGCTTGTCGGAGAGATAGGATGGGGCTTCGGAAACGCGGAGCACCAGCCCTCCGAGACCGGCAAATGCAGCGAGGATGATGATCACCGGGAGTCGCCAAGAATCCGGAGGAGTCAGAAAACGGACAAGTTTGGTCATATTAATCTCGAATATATATCGCCAAACGGAGAATTGGAACGTGAAGGTCGGAAAGAACCGAAGGGGATTTCAAAAGAAAATAGGAAATAGCCCTTGCCTATTCGCTCCAGGCGAAAGGGTTTGTGGAGCATGCGTACCGAATCCATCGGAACCATCGGGTCAAAGCCCTCCGATCGACAGGCACCGACAAGGCGAAGACGGTTCCCAGCAAGCAGTGCCTCGAACACCACCATGCACGCTTTCCCTCTGTCCTGACGACCCGTCCGATGGATATCGCGGGTCGGCGGGTTACGATCCGGAAAACATCATCTGCCTCCGAACGGGAGCAGCGTCGATTATGAGACATGGCATTCCCTGTGTCTGTCCCGTTGTTGCGGACCCTTGAGCGCAACGACCTGCTCCCCGTTCCGCAGCAACGCATGGCGGTGCGGGATTGTCCGGACGGCTCCATGCATGTCTTGTGGCGCGAGCAGGAACAACCCCTGCTCGCCGTCCCGTTCAGGCCGCCATCCGACCGTTCCAGGTTCGAAGGCGCGATGACCATACCTGCTCCGATCCCCGATACTGGGAAAGCCACGCACATGACGACCGAGGGACTCTGTCCCAGGAAGCGATGTTCCAAAAGACCCCACATGAGACTGCACGTGTTCGGCTTCCTTCCGTCATGCAATCGTACGACATCGCACGCAACGAAACTTGTGTTCCTCCCCCAAGCTTCTGGCTCAGCCTCTATTACCCGGAAACGTATGCCGCAGACATTTCTCCCGAGCTCGAATGGAAAAAACCGCCGGAATCCTCATCCGAAAAACTTCGGAAATACCGCTCGTGCCCTCACCCGCACGAGTCCGCTTTCCACCGCACCCTGGAAGAACGACTCGGTCTGTCTTCTCTCCCGGTGCATGGTCGTTGCTCGTCGATTCCTCGGATACAGCCGCATCCGGCGTTTATGGGCGTCCTTTTTTGGCGTTCAAGGGTTTCCTTCTATTTTTGCCTGCCGCCCGACTTCGGTCGGTGCGGACGAGTCGTTCCACAAGAAGGCATCACCCTATGCGCAAAATCGTCGAATGTGTGCCGAATTTCTCCGAAGGTCGTGATGCGAAAGTCATTGAAGCGATCGCCGAGGCTATCCGAAAAACGCCGGGTTGTACGCTTCTGGACGTCGACCCCGGGAAATCGACGAATCGGACGGTATACACATTTGTGGGTTCGCCCGAGGCGGTCGTACAAGGTGCGTTGAATTCCGCCCGCACCGCCAAGGAACTCATCGATATGCGCAAGCACAGCGGCGAGCACCCGCGGATCGGGGCGATGGACGTTTGCCCCTTCGTGCCGGTCGCAAACGTCACGATGGAAGAGTGCGTCGCGCTGGCCAAGGAATTCGGCCGTCGCGCTGGCGAGGAATTGGGCATCCCCATCTACCTCTACGAGGAAGCGTCGACGAACCCAGCCCGGAAATCTCTCCGGCAGATCAGGGCGGGGGAATACGAAGGTCTCGCGGCACGGATCGTCACACCGGAATGGAAGCCCGATTTCGGACCCGCCGAATTCATACCCACGTGGGGAGCCACCTGCGCGGGTGCACGGTTTTTCCTCATCGCATATAACGTCAATATCCTCGGGACGAAAGAACAGGCTCACCGTATCGCACTCAACATCCGCGAGCAGGGGCGCGGAGCCGGCCAGCCGGGTCGTCTCAAGGCCATCAAGGCCATCGGGTGGTACGTCGACGAGTACAACATGGCGCAGGTCTCCATCAACCTCGACAATTACAAGATCACACCGCCGCACGTCGCTTTCGAAGAGTGCTGCAAAGACGCCCGTGCATTGAATGTGGCGGTCTGCGGCTCCGAACTCGTCGGCCTCATCCCGCTCGAAGCGATGCTGATGGCTGCCGAGTACTACATCGAGAAGGAAAACCTGTTCATCCTCGACGAACGGCAGAAGATACGCCTCGCCGTCGAGCGCCTGGGCCTGAATTCCGTCTCGCGGTTCGAACCCGAGAAACGCATCATCGAGTACATGGTCGCGGAGGAACGGAACGAGCCGCTCGCCTCGATGAGCGTGAGACGTTTCGTGGAAGTTCTCGGTTCACGGACGCCGGCGCCGGGGGGCGGCAGCGCTTCCGCTCTGATCGCGTCCATGGGAGCGGGACTCGGTGCCATGGTGGGCTGGATGACATACGGCAAACGCAAGTTCGACGACAAGGAACCCGTCATGCGCCGGTTGATCCCACCACTCGACGCCGCCATGCGCGAATTGATCCCGATGATCGACGCGGACACCGACGCTTTCAACGACTACATCGCGGCGGCCGGGATGCCGCACGACACGCCGGAAGCCGCCGCCGCCCGGCACAAAGCGATGCAGGCGGGCCTCCAGAAAGCCGTCGAAGTCCCGCTGACCACCATGCGTATCGCGGACCGCTGCTGGCCCGCGATGGAAGAAATGGCCGTGCACGGCAACTTCGCATCGAAATCGGACCTCGAAGTCGGTGCGAAGGCTTTGGAAACGGGCATTTGGGGAGCGTATAAAAACGTCATGATCAACCTCGGCAATATCGAGGACGCCGATTTCCGAATGCGTATCCAAGCCGAAGCGGAATCGATCGTCGCACGCGCCAAAGAGAAATGCATCTCCGTTCTGGCGGTGCTGGACGCTCGAAGAGAATAACCCCCTTGTGCGGGACACAGCGGATGTCCCTTCTCCATCCGAACCCGCCCGTGCGGAGAGGGTTCGTTTTCGACGGATCGCCGGAAATCGAAGCCGTCTCCCTCAGAGGGAAGATCCCCACGTGCATCGGTCCGATCATCCCTCACCGGTGAGAGCCAAGAAGCACATCGATCCCTCCCTGCGCGATCCTCCAGAGGTTCCCGCTGCCGCACCGGCTTGCTTTTCTTTCCGATTCCGCCGACCGAGGCGTCGTTCCACTCGGCCCAAGCCGCAACGTGAAAGAGGTGGCCCGCACGACGAGATTCGCTTGATTGCAAGACCGTCCTTTGCTACCATTGCAAGAAAGCCGAACCGGTAAACCTTCCCACAAACCCCGAATAGCCATGAAAACCCCGATCACCATCTCGGCTGGGCTTGCGATCGTCGCAGGCATTTTCTTTTCCGCCTTCGTAACGGCGCCCGTCACCCATGCGCAACCGCACATGGTGTACGCCGTCCTCCAGGACGAGGGGAATCTCGCCGTCGTCGACCCGGAGAAAGGAAGACTCATCCAGCGTATTCAGATCGGGCGGAAACCCGACATGATCGCACTCAATGAAAACGACACGAAAGTCTATATCAGCAACACCGGCGACGTCACCGTTTCCATCGTGACCCTCAGCTCGAGGTCGGTCACGCAGGTCCTCCGCCTCCCCGTGAACCGGCGCGGCATATACGCGGGTCCGCTCACACGCACCCCGGACGGTCTGAAAATTTTCGTTGCGGAACGGTCGGAAACGGCCGACGAAGACCTCCGTATCTACGTCATCGACACGAGGAAAGAGCTCATCGTCCGCCAGTTCGACGGGGGAAAGAACATCGCGGCCATGTCCGTCTCCTACGATGGGGGCAAACTGTTCGTGCTCAACCGCGGCGAGGGCGTTTCCGTGTACGACGCGGAAACTTGCGAAAAGCTCGGGACCGTAGAATTGATCGCCGGATTCGCAGCCGATGCCGCGGGCCTCGCGTGCAGCCCCACGGCGCCGAAAGGGTACATCACCTACGGGACCCGGAACACCGTCCAGGCGTTCAACACGGAGAGCTACAAGAACACGGCCACGATCCCGATGCCGAAGTACAAGACGGGAAACCAGACCGACGTCGTATTCGGGCGCGACGGCCGTTATGCGTTCGTCATCAACAGGAAAAACACGCTGAAGGAAGTGAACGGCGTCAACGTCATCGACGCCGCGAGCGACACGGTGGTCAAGCTTTTCAACTCCGGCGTGGTGCGTCGCGGCATCATGACATCACCGGACGGGAAGATCTGTTATATCGCGGCGGAGGATCTCAAGTGGTACAACATGGAGACCCTCGAGCATATCCGTTCCATTTCCCTCCGCACGACGATTGCAGGCATCGCCGTCGTGAATAAATGACCCCCTTCCCCGGATCGCGCCGGGGGAATCGGATATGCCCGGAAGGCCGCCGGCTGTCGGCCAATGCGGCCTTCCGCAACGAAGGCATGCGGGGGCAACCTACACGCCATCGGGAATTCGCGGCCGTCCCTTCTCGACGCGCGAACGCTCACCTGTTCGGGCGGTGGTCATGAACAACGCCTGGAGAGGCCGGTGTCGCATCACCGAATGAAGTCGACCCTCATATGAGCATTTCTCCCGACCACTCCGTGTGCCGCGTCCAGCGGACACACGGAGTTTCCCGGCGGCGCGTCCATCCGCATGTCCGTGTTCCCCTCATGCCGCATGGAGCGGCATGCGAGCGGGATCGTTTTCCGCGATATCATCCCGCGGAGCTCAACGGAAACGCCCAGCGGAACACTCAACGGAAACAGATGTTTCCCCCTGCTTCCGTTTTCGCGATGCACTGCTCGATACTGGGCTCTGGCGCTTGACAGCGGGGATGGAACGGGTTGTGGAGCATGGCCGGCTGGAGAGTACAGCACCGTGTCTTCAACTCCCGCTCCTCGGTCAAAACGATGTTCCCGTCGGCGTCCCGATGCACGATTTCGCTGTTCCGCGTGACCGGAACGCAACGGCAGAGCCAGGAATACTCGTTCGATGCCCACGTGGCGGCGAACTCGAGCGCCAGACCGCTCAAACGGCCGAGGATGGGGGACCGAGTTCTTTCCGTAACGATGAGCGTGACCGACGGGACGACGAGATCCCGCGTCACCTTGTTGAGACCGGTGAGCGCGAAATCGAGGTAGCCGTTTTTACAGACGTCGGATCCGCCGCCGAGATACCTTTGGTACCGCTCGAACCATTCCTCGTGCGTGAGGTCATCGCCCATGCCTGCAACTCCCTTCCCCGTGAGCGTCAGCATCGTACACAGGCAGAGCAGAATCGATTTCCCGAATGTCTTCATGGTCGTTCCCCTTCATTTCATGCACCGGATGAGCGAATAATTGAAGAAGCCGTCCCAACGGACGAATGCAAAGACAAAGCCCGCCGCGAAAGCGGAACGAGGCGGGCGGAACGAGACGTTCCCTCCCGAAGAGGCTTCTTTCACCTCTTGGTGGAGGATACGCCCCGAAACGTCGGCGATCGTCAGCATGACCTCGTCCCCCACTCCCCCATCCTTGCGATGCGCGTGGATGAGGGGATCCGAGGCGGAAACCATCGCGGGGTAGATCGTGATTCCTGCGTCGCGCGGCGAGAGAACGGGCAGCCAACCGTCCCTTTCCTCCTTCCCCATCTTGGCGAGTATGTTCTCGGCCACGGCCTCAACATCCTTTTGGAACGAGTCCCAATCGTCGATCATCAACGTCGACAACCGTTCATACGATTGAAAGCGGACATACAGGGCGCGATTTCGGTACCGGTCCCCCTCCACGGGAATGACCGACGCCGACAAACGGCATCGAACGGGTCGCCCGATAACGTTCTCTCCGGGTTCACGCATGAGGAGAAAAGGGTACTCGCCGGACGAAGGAGAGGTTTGTTCGAGTGTCCGCCGGGCGAGAACGAGAACGAAATCCTCCCAGTTCGAGCAAGGTGGGATCACGATCCGATCGAGCGTTTCGAGAAGCGTGCCGCTCTGCGCATCGATCAGTTCGATCGAGAACAGCACGGTGTCCGTCGTGTTCATCTCCGCAGCCCCCTGCGCGATGTCCACAGCCGACCCGTCTTCCCGGACGACGGGGAAGCGGAATCCGAAATCGCGGAACATGACGAGCCTCCTATCACGACCCAAGGTGAACGGGACGGTGACGATGGCGTTGGCGTACTCGTCGGAGTTATGGCGATAGAGCGGGAGGTACGGTGTCTCACGCTGGGTGGAGAGGGGGTGATCCCAGCGTATCTCCTCTCGCGCTTGCCCTTTCGTCTCGACGGCCACTTCGCCGGCGAGAAGGCGAAGTGCGACGCTCGGGTAGAATTGGGCGACATCGGCATACGTCGACCATGATTCCCCCGTGGCGGTTTTCAGGCCCGTGACGTCGCTCGGGTCACCGAAAGCTTCTCGAGGCCATACCTGGGCTGTCGCGACCAGAATCGAACATGCCGAAAAAGCCGCAAGGAAAGCGAAGACCGACAATCCGCTCATTTTTCGTGTACACATGATGGTTCTCCCTGAATTGTTTTATTGAAAAACAGGAACGAAACCGCCCGGAACCACGGGCGGCGGCCGGTGTTATTCGATGGCTTTCCCTTGAATCCCTCCCTTGCTGATGAACCCGAAATGGAACGATGACGAGCCAGCCCATGCAGCGGCGCATGGCGGGTTGCTATTACGATTGGGAACGTTCTCATGTTCCCCCATACTCACGGGATAGTGCGGAAGAACACCGGTCCATGAGGGGAGGACTTCAGGAAAATGTTTTGCGCATCCTCGGATTCTTGCTACTTTTAACGATTGAACCGCTCTGTTTCGCGGATGAGCATTCACTCGAAGACCCCCACCAGGAAACTCACGAACGTACTCGTCACCGGAGGTGCCGGTTTCATCGGCAGCGCCTTCGTGCGGGCCGCCGTCGGCGAGCACTGGTTCCCGGGAAAGGTGGTTGTTCTCGACGCCTTGACGTACGCCGGGAATTTCGAGAACATCGCCGATTTCGCCGACGCCCTCACCTTCATCCATGGGGATATCTGCGACGCAGACATGGTCGAAAAGACGATCTCGACCCACCAAATCGATACCGTCGTCCACTTCGCCGCCGAATCCCACGTGGACCGCAGCATTCTCGGGCCCATGGTCTTCACGCGAACGAACGTGCTCGGCACGCACACATTGCTCGAGATGTCCCGGAGACTCGGCGTCCGGTTGTTCCTGCACATATCGACGGACGAGGTGTACGGGTCGCTGGGAGAAGAAGGGTCGTTCACTGAGTTGTCCCCTCTCAACCCCACGAGCCCATACGCGGCGAGCAAAGCCGCTGCCGACCTGATGGTCTTGGCGTACGCGCGGACATACGGTTTCCCCGCCATCGTGACACGCTGTTCCAACAATTACGGACCATACCAGTTCCCGGAGAAGCTGATTCCCCTCATGATCATCCATGCCCTCCGCGGCATGGAACTGCCCGTATACGGGGACGGGATGAATATCCGCGATTGGATCCACACGCGCGATCACGTCGGCGCTTTGCGGTGTATCCTCTCGTCGGGAAGGGAGGGCGAGATCTACAACATCGGCGGGGGCAACCAGCGGCGGAACATCGATATCGTCCGTGCCATTCTCCGGTATCTCGGGAAACCCGAGTCCCTCGTCCGCTTCGTGTCCGACCGGCCCGGGCACGACCGCCGCTACGCCGTCGATTCCGCCAAACTCGCTTCCGAACTCGGCTGGCGCCCCGTCGTCCCGTTCGAGGAAGGGCTCAGGGAAACAATCGAGTGGTACGTGCGGAACGAACCATGGTGGCGACGCGTGATGGACGGTGAATACCAGGAATACTATACACGACAGTATCTCAAGCGTTAACGATCTTCCCAACGAGGACAACGTGAAACTCCAGGAAAAACTCCGCTCCGGACGGTTCTCCGTCGGCGTCGTCGGGCTGGGGTATGTCGGCCTCCCCCTGGCGGTCGAGTACGCCAAAGCAGGCTTCCCCACTGTCGGTATCGACGTGGACACGGAAAAGGTCAAAGCCGTCAACCTCGGTCGGAATTACATCGACGATGTCGACGACGACGATCTGCGCGCGGTGACATCCTCGAGGACGCTCCGCGCGGAAGCGCATTACCGGAGCATCCCCGATCTCGACGTCGTGTTCATCTGCGTCCCGACGCCCTTTACCGAGTACAAAGACCCGGACATCCGCTACATACTCGACGCTGCCCGCGGCATCGCGTCGGGCTTGAGGAAAGGGCACGTCATCATCCTGAAGAGCACGACGTTCCCGAACACGACCGAGGGGTACGTCCTCCCTATCCTGCAGGAGCGGGGGCTTACCGTGGGCCGCGATTACCACCTCGCGTTCTCCCCCGAGCGCATCGACCCGGGAAACAAGCTGTTCACGACGCGGAACACCCCGGTCGTCGTGGGAGGCGTCACACCGACATGCACGCGGATGGCCGCCCTGGCCAGCGGGCGTGTCATCGAAAAAGTGGTGACCGTCTCCAACCCCAAGGTCGCGGAAATGGAGAAGCTGCTCGAGAACATTTTCCGCAGCGTGAACATCGCCCTCGTGAACGAGATGGCGCTCCTCTGCGACCGTATGGGCGGCATCGATGTGTGGGAAGTGGTGGAAGCGGCGAAAACGAAACCGTTCGGATTCATGCCGTTTTACCCCGGCCCGGGGATCGGAGGGCACTGCATCCTCATCGACCCGTACTACCTATCCTGGGCAGCGCGGAAGCACGATTTCCAGACGAACTTCATCACACTCGCGGCGGAGACGAACGAGAACATGCCCTTCTACGTGAAGAACATGATCTACCGCGTCTTCAGCATGACCGAAGTGCCCCTCCGCAATGCCCGCATCCTCATGCTCGGCGTCGCGTTCAAGCGGGACGTCGACGACACACGCCACTCCCCGGCCCTCCGCGTCATGGAACTCCTCCTCGAGGACGGTATCCGGAACATCCGGTACAACGATCCGCACGTTCCCCAAATCACGGTGAACGGCCGCACATTCCGCTCTTCGCGCTTGACGCCGAAACTCCTCTCACACACCGACTGCGTGGTCATCACGACGGATCACAGCTCATACGATTACGGGATGATCGTCCGACACGCACATCGCATCATCGACACGCGGAACGCGACCCGCAACGTCCGGGGATCGAAACGGCACGTCCACGTTCTCGGCAGCGGGAAATTCTAAGTGCGCACGTTCGTAACCGTCGTCGGCGCGCGGCCCAATTTCATGAAAGCCGCGCCGTTGCACCGCGCCTTCCAGGCCTACGCGGAGCACATCCGCCACCTCATCGTGCATACCGGCCAGCACTACGACACGAACATGTCCGACGTCTTCTTCACCGAGCTCGAACTGCCCGAGCCGGACCTTTACCTCGGCGTGGGTTCGGGGTCCCACGCCGAACAAACGGCCCGGATCATGACGGCCTTCGAGCGCGTGCTCCTCGAGATGCACCCGGACCTCGTCATCGTCGTGGGCGACGTCAATTCCACGCTCGCGTGCGCCGTGACGGCGGCGAAGCTCATGATCCCCATCGCCCACGTCGAAGCGGGCCTCAGGAGCTTCGACCGGAGCATGCCGGAGGAGATCAACCGCATCGTCACGGACATCCTCTCGGATTACCTCTTCGTCACGGAGAAAGCGGGCATGATCAACTTGGCGCGGGAAGGCGTCCCGGCGGATAAGGTGCATTTCGTCGGGGATGTCATGATCGATTCCCTCGTGCGATACCGAGAACGCGCCCGCGCCACGCGCGTTCTCGAGTCGTTCGGCCTCTCCCCGCGGGGGTACGCCCTCGTCACCCTTCACCGCCCCTCGAACGTCGACGAGCCGGACCGCCTCCGCCGCGTCCTCGCGGTGTTCGAAGCCCTGGAAAACGAGACGCGCATCGTCTTCCCCGTGCACCCACGCACGCGCACCCGCATGGACGAGTCGGGGCTCGGGAAACGCTTCGGCACTCTTCCCCACGTAACGCTCTGCGAACCGCTGGGATACTTGCAGTTCCTCGCCCTCATGGACGACGCCGCACTGGTCATGACGGATTCCGGCGGAATACAGGAAGAAACCTCCTTCCTCGGCGTCCCATGCCTGACACTGAGGGAGAACACGGAACGCCCCGTGACGATCGAACTGGGGACCAATCGCCTCTGCGGCCTCGACGTCGACTGCATCGTTTCCCTCGCGCGGGAAATCCTCGCGGGAAAAGTCAAGCCGCATACCCTTCCTCCCCTCTGGGACGGGCATGCCGCCGAACGCATCGCCGCCGTCCTCGCTGCGGCATTCGGTGTACCACGAGCCGGCACAAACTGAGCGCCTCCCACCGTCGAGTCCCCACTGCGATTCACCCCCTTACGGTTCTCAGGGGAATTGGAAATGCATCTCCGCATATCCGGCATTTCATCCGTCGGGCTTTCCTGGATCGGTCTCCTGGGGAATGGGAGCCGATGGCGATTTCTTTAATCCGGGCTTGATGCGAAAGGATGGGAGAGTGCTCCCGATCGGACGACGCGAGATCGTCCTTGACGAAACCGCAGTCGAGAGGAACCATGGTGTTCTTCCCGTGAAGACGCCCTTTCTCGAGTTTCGACGAAGACACCTCGCCGCTTTGCGAGCCCGTCGTAAGCCCATGACCGGCAAACGATAGACCCCTTCTCCGATGATCCCCTCCCGAGGAAACGTCCTTCGTCTCAGAAAAACGGGGAGAAGGACGGTTCGCGTCTCTCTCTTCATCCTGCGAACCATCTCCCCTTCCAGCCGGGTATATGATTCCTTTCGGCGGCGCACGACTCTGCCGATGTTTGGGCGTCGTGATGGGATTCATTCCGTAGCAGGCTGGGAAGCAGCAACCGCCAGAAACCCATGGGTCGTCGTGTCACCCATTCCCCTGCATCATGCTCCGTCGCTCTCATGCACCTACCGATATTGAACGGAGGGTTTCCGAGCTTCCGGAGGAGCGCCAACCCGATCGTGGTGCGGCTTCACCATGCACGGCCAATGCCGCTCTGCGATTTCGGACAAGCCGGAGGTATCCTGGTCTTTATCGGCGTTCAACAGCGGAAAGGGGGACGAAACGGCTCACCCGTGAATATCAGAACCCTCACGACCATCGAAATCTCTGCGGAGCCGAGAGCACAGATGGTCGGTCGTGGGAAAGTCTCCGCTTTCGAACCGAGGAGAACACAGGGAACTTTTCCTGTCATCACCGGCGGGTCCCGTCACTCGCCCACGGCTCGGTCGCGAATTCCGGCTGTCGAGTGTCCAAACCGTCAACAGCCGTTTCCCCGCATGTCTCACATCATGGTCCGCTCCCTTCGAGACCGTGCATCGTTCCCTTCATGCCGGACGCGGACGCGATCCCGTCCTCCCAGCACGTGCGTTGCAGGGGCTCGTCCGCTCACGAACGACCGGGTTTCCACTTGATGCTGCAGCCCATCGACGGGACCTGCTCGATGGAGATCTCCCGCCCTGCCAAAAGATCGTCGAGGACCGTTTCCAGATCGCGTCGCGTCACCTTGTCGGGTTCCTTCCAATTGTCATCGATTCGCCCATTGTAACGCAGGCGCCTGTCGCGATCGAAAACGAAGATATCGGGGGTGCATGCCGCATTGTAGGCGCGGGCGACTTCCTGCGTCTCGTCGCGAAGGTAGGGGAATGGATACCGCTTCTTTTTCGCTCGGGCCACCATGTTCTCGAACGAGTCCTCGGGGTACGCATCGGCATCGTTCGGGTTGATGAGCACGAAGCGAACGCGCGGCGCCTTGCGTTTTTGGAGTTCGATGAGCCGATCTTCGCTCGCCACGGCGTACGGGCAATGGTTGCACGAGAACACCACGACGAGGATGTCGGCGTCGTCGAACGACGCGAGCGAGTATGTCTTCCCGTCGACACCGGGCAGCTTGAAATCAGGGGCGGGAGTGCCCAGCGGCATGCCGAGCGAATATGCGAGTGCCATCGAATTCCCTCCTTTTCCCTGCGAAAATAACCATGCCGAAGGGGTGCTCCAACGAGTGGTCGACCGAACCGCGACCGCTCCTTCCTGCCGCCGCTATGGAAAAGCTTCCCACATCGGCACGGCTGTGATCCGGCTCGGTCCGTGTTTTCATGTTGTGCCGGCGTATTTTTATTCATGCGCCTCACAGAGGAAAAAGAAAGACATCACCGGCCGGGAAATTCAACAGCTGACGGCGCAACGGCATGTCGGTATCCCCCCAACATACGGTATACGGCGGCGAGACTTCGCCATCGATGATGATCCCCCGGACCTATCACCACCCTCGGCGCAAGGGCGACGAGTGCAAGGCTGAAGAATCGGCGAGGACGGACTCTCCGGCCGCTCCGGCAGCGGAATGGCCGGGTGTGCACCGAGGACGACTGTCGGAAATGGAAGATCCGCGGAACCTGCCTTTCCCGTCACACGGCGCCGACGACCATACGCTCCTCGTCGGCGAGCGATGCAACACCGACGGCTCGAAGCGTTTTCGCGCGCTTTTCCTTGCAAGGGATTTCGAGGGGATTGCGGAGATCTCCGCCCGACAGGTTCGGGAAGGTGCGCAGATGCTCGACGTGCGCGTATCCATCCCCGGCCGCAACGAACGGGAGGATGTGTCGGAAATCGTCCGCTTCCTCCGCACCCGTGTCGGTGTCCCGCTGATGATCGACACGACGGAGCCCGAAGCAGCGGAGGCAGCGCTCGCCGACGAGGGGGAGAACATGATCATCAATTCGGTGGATTTCGCCGACGGGGAAAAGCGCGTGGAGGAATTCCTGCGGCTCTGCCGCCGTTACGGTTCTTCGCTCGTAACACTGACTATCGACGAGGACGGGCCCGCCGTGACCGTGGAGCGGAAACGTTCCATCGTACGCCGCATGCGTGAGCATGCGCGGCGCCTGGGGGTCGACGACGATCGGCTCATCTTCGACCCTCTCGTTTTCGCTCTCGTGTCCTTTAGCGAACAGGCAGACGCGGCGGCGACCGAGACGTTGGAAGCCGTGAGGTGGATCAAGGAGCGGTTTCCCCGATGCCGGACCTGCCTCGGCGTCTCGAATGTTTCCCACGGTCTCGCGCCCCAGGTACGTGGAGTTTTCGAAACCGTTTTCCTCCGGCATGCCTCCGCGGCGGGACTCGATCTCGCGATCGTGAACACCCGGAGGCTTAAGACCGCCCCATGGGTCGGGGAGCGCGTTCGCGAGACGGCGGAGCATATCCTCTTCGGCGGCATGGACCGGACGGAAGCGCTCCCGCTTCTCAGAAGCCCCGATCTCTTTACGGCAGGGTGACCACCGTGTATGCGCGCACTCCGTCCCGATACCCCTCTCCCGCTACCCCTTATCCCGACGAGGCCTGCACGTTCGCCCAAATCTGTCCTCGACGATGTTTCCCTTTCTTTGCATGCAATTCTTCCTTTCATTTCGTATGTTCACGGGTGATCCATCACGCGCCCATCCATCATTGCACGAGCGGAATCCCGTCATGAACTCTCCGGCAACTCTCCTCGAGGAAACGCTCGAGTACTGGTATGAGGTTCGGAAAGGCCTCATCAAGGAATTGCAGGTTATCCCCGCTTCGCGCATCGGTTTTCGCGCCACACTCGAAACACGTTCCGTCTGTGAGATTCTTCAGCATGTGCTGGAAGTGGCCATTGCGACGGTGGAAGAACTGCTCCGCGAGGACACGAATTTCCACCGTGCGCCCTACCCTCAACTCCTCCACCATTACGCGCCGAACATCTCGAAAGCCGACACGCAGGAAAAACTCGTCGACCTCCTCGTCGAGCAGTACAAGGATGCGACGCAGCGGCTCCGCAGCGCGGGTTCTCTCTTCATGATGCAGTTCATCACGAAGCCGGACGGGACGAAAGGGACGCGATTCGCCATACTGACGGACGCCATCGCGCACGAGATGTACCACCGGGGTCAGTTGACCGTCTACAGCCGCCTTCTGGGACTCGAACCCGCGCTCACGAAACTGGAACACCAGCCCTCTGTGCCACCGCTGGAATCCACCGAGTGACGGGACCGGCGGGGTCCGTCCCACCTGAGAGAAACAACACGCTGCCAGGAATAGCGGAGCACCCATCGGTCCCCCGAACGACCGAGGGTTCATGAAGGGATCTTCATCCGGTCGAAGTGTTCGTCGCTTCGTCGCTCATTCCGTGAAAGCGAATACCGTGATCAGGGAAATGAGAATGGGTGGTGTGGAACGCGGTTCGGAGAACGACCGGTGATGGGAAAAGATCGAACAGCACCCCCTTCCTGAAAAAGGTGCTCTTTCCCCATGCCCGAATGGGCTTCGCCCGACTGCTGTTCTCCGGAGGTGGCTGTCGTGCCGGCTCATCGGACGACGAAGGGAACGAAACGTCGACCGCCACTGCTCGTCGTCACGCGGCACATGTACATGCCGGCCGGTAAACCGCCCAACCCGATGTTCGCCTCGTACACTCCGGGCTCACGCATCCCCGACACGGGACCGACCACCGTCCGACCGAGGAGATCGCAAACCGCCAGTTCCGCTTCACCGCGGCACCCGACGTCGTAGCGGAGCGTGATGACACCGCCTGCTGAGACGGGGTTAGGGAAGACGGCCCATGTCACCGGCATCACGGCCGTTTCGATGCTGCCGGTCCCGAGGACGACGGCCGCCGTTCCCCCCGCGTCGCGGTAGCGTTTATACCACTCCTGGATGTACTGGCGGGCGATGTTCGCGCTGTGTATGCCGACCGTGTTCTCGTTGTTCCAGAATTCCGCCGCGTTCGACCAGTTGTGGGACCCCGTGACGACGACGGCCGACGTCGATGCGTCCGGGGCATCCGCATCCACGATGAGGTATTTGTGATGGAGCAGCCCCGAAATGTTCTTTTTCAGGAGCACATCGGCGCCCGCGGCGCGGAGAGCCGGATACTCCGTACCTTGATCGGTATCATTGTCGAATACGCCGCGCACGGTCTTCCCCGCGCGCACGAGACCGATGAAAACGTCCGCCAGGTCGTCGCGCGTGAACGTGAGGATGCAGAAGTACGCCGACCTCCCGGCAGAGGCGATCGTACGCCGGAGGTAATCCGTCGTGCGGTCGCTCGGGCTGAAATGGACATCCACGAGCGTGCCGGCAACGTTCACGCGGTGCGGGGTGTCGTCACGTTTGCGCGCCCCGAAGCGCGATGTTCCACTGGCGGGCGTGTCGGCCGAACTCCCCCACATTTCCTCGAACTCGGCGGTGAATACCGTCGCGAGCGCCTGGTCCTGGATCTCGACGACGTTCTG
>JARYLZ010000028.1 GCA_029907355.1 Bacteroidota bacterium
GATGTCATCCGTCACTCTGCAGAACGCATAAACGGTGCGGATGGCGATCCGCTTTGGTTTCGGGAGAATCCGGAAGGACAGGGCGAAGTTCGTGCGGCTCGCCCGCGTGATGGAATCCGCGTCACCCGGCGATTCCATATCATACCGATCGTGCGTGGGCGAGGGTGCGGGCGAGAATGAAGACGGCATCGCGGATTGTGATTTTCGGCCGATTCGAGATCACAGTATAGCCGCAGCCGCGAATTTTATCAAGGATGCGGCTTCCCCCCTCCCATACGGCACGCAGTTCCAAGCGGAAGCGGTTCGACACGAGAGGGAACAATGGACGGGCACGCCTGAAGAATTCCCACGTTCTTTCGACCTCGAAACGCATCAACTCTCGGAACGCCTCCGTTTCGGGCACACGCCGAAAATCGTCGTCCATGCACCCGAACGCCCGCTTGTCTTCGTCAGGAACATAACAGCGTCCGCGTTGCGTGTCGATCGCGATGTCTTGCCAAAAATTCACGAGCTGCAAACCCGTGCACAAAGCGTCCGAAGGGGGGTATGCTCTCTCGTCGGTGCACCCGAAGAGGGCGAGGAGAATGCGGCCCACGGGTACGGCGGATCTTCGGCAGTAATCGAGGACTTCCTCGAAGGTCTCGTAGAAATACCCCGACGCATCCTGTCGAAAGGCGTCCAACAATGCCCGGAAATAAGAGGCATCGATCCTGAACGTTTCGATCGTATGCTGTAAGGCGGGGCTGATCATCCTCGCCCATCGGACCAGCTCGGGAGGCACAGTTTCCGAAAGCGTCGCCGACGAATCGGTCGTCCCCTCTCTTGTGCCCCGATCAAGAGTCGTTTCCCAAAACGCAAGGTTCCGGAGTCGCACATCCAGTGCCTGCGTCCCCTCGTCGGCGAGATCGTCCGCAGTACGGGCAAATGCATACACCGCCGCGATATGGGGGCGAAGACGCGAAGGAAGGAGAATAGAGGCGACGGGGAAGTTCTCGTAGTGCGCCCGTGCAAGGGTCATACAGGAACGGTACGATTCCGTAAGGCGCAGATCGAGAGACATGGGTGCCCTGAAATATACGAGATGGCAGCGTGGTGAGGCTACAGAATCCTCTGATACGATAAAAACCGCACGAGTGCAGTCGTATAAGGGATCGTGTCGTTCAAAGCATTTCTCCTGCCTGTATCTCTTGCCGGCGTCGGTGGATGATCATCCTCCCAGTTTTCGGACCACGGTCTCTTTCGTAATCCGGATATCGTTCTTCCGGTGTTCGGCTCCCTCGATGTGCACCGCATCGTACCGCCCCAGCCTATTGAAATCCGCATTCGCAGGAGTACTATCCCGCCGATTCAGGAGAAACAATCGCCTGCCGCCTTCGCTGCAGAGGAACATCCGTACTCTCCCTTTTTCATGGAAGGGTGCACTCACCACACGGAAATCACAACTGTCCTGCTCCGTGTCCCTTTCTTTCAGCCTGCCTAAAATCACGTAATTGTACTTCAGCGAAAGTTTCGCGTTCCCGAGCGCGTGATCCAACCGCTCGAGCCATGAGGGGCGTTCCCACCGTTGATCATGGTGGCACCAATCTCTTGGACTTTCCAGTGCAGGACACGTCCCCTGTCGGAAACACGGCGCCGTAACAGCCCATCCTTTCCCGATCATGCGGTCGCGAAAACCAAGCATCGCACGTGACGTTTCCCGAAGTGCAGGTTCGATCACCAGCACGCGCCCGGCATTCGCCAGGATTTCATCCAGGAACCGGGGAAGCCTGTCGACCGTGGATGCATCCAGTTCGTTGAGAACGTTCCCCATCACGATGAGATCGAAGCTTGCCGGTCGGAGTTCGACTGTTGCAAGCCGTCCTTGGTCTGTGGTGAACTCGAAACGCGGCCTGCCGCGCAAATGTTTTGTGAAGCTGTGTACACCCAACGCGAACGACAGTGCTTCCGCCGAGGGATCGAGCCCACGATACCGGACGAGTTCGAGCCACGGGAGAGCGTCGACGGTCTCGTCGAGCCAGGTATGGAGACCGATAAGGGCCGTTCCAGGGCCGCACCCGATATCGAGAACGGAAAGTTCTCTCCGCTTTTCGAAAAACCCTTCCCGAAGGAGTTCGTCGAGCGGGTGAAGCAGTTTCAGGCAGTTTGCCGCCGTGAAGTACGAGAAATACGCCCTCAGGGAGGACCTATCATCGAGATAGGGCGTCGAGCGTTCCGAAACGAGAGGCAACGGATGGTTGAAACGGTTCGAAAGGCGGGTAAGAGCGGATGCGACATGAGCAGTGGCCCCATTGATCGGGGTGTTTCCCATGACCATGGAATACATCTCATCATACCATGTCGGGAGGCGGAGCATATTTCCCTTGAATGGGTGAATGGAGTGCTATTTTCAAGAGTAAACGGGCACCATTTCGTCCGCATGAAAGAAGCGGCCGTACCGAATCGCAATGAACTTTCGGACTTCCATTACGGGCGCGACGGTGCTTTGCGGAACGAGGCTTTCTTCGCATGTTGCGGGCTGTGTTTACGATGAACGTTCTGGTGCATCTCCAATCATGATCATCTCCGCCACAACACCGATGTGGGTCCTTTTCGGACTCGTCATCGTTTTCCTCCTCGTCCTCGACCTTCGCGTGTTCCATCGGCGTCCTCACGAAGTCAGGATGAAAGAGGCGCTCGCATGGAGCGGTGTGTGGATAACCGTGTCGCTTCTCTTCGGGGCTGGTGTATATATCGAGCTTGGGGCGGACGCTGGCCACAATTTCTTGACGGGGTACTTCATCGAGAAAGCGTTGAGCATGGACAACCTTTTCGTGTTCCTCGTCATATTCACCTTCTTCGGGGTCCCCTCCGAGTATCACCACATCGTGCTCTTCTGGGGCATACTCGGAGCCTTGTTTTTCCGCGCCGTATTCATTGCGGGCGGTGTGTCGCTGATTCACGCTTTTTCATGGTCCATCTATATCCTGGGCGCATTTCTCGTTGTGACCGGGGTAAAGCTTGCGCAAGGGAAGGAACGGGAATTCCACCCCGAGAAAAACATCGCGATACGCTTGTTCCGGCGGTTCTTCCCTGTGACGACGGAATATGCGGGCAAACGATTCTTCGTCCGAGCGAACGGCGCCATCGCCGCTACCCCCCTTTTCATCACCCTTCTCGTGGTCGAGACGACCGACATCGTATTCGCGACGGATTCCATCCCGGCCATTCTCGGCATCACCACGGATCCATTCATCGTATACACGTCGAATATCTTCGCCATCCTCGGCCTCCGCGCCCTGTATTTCGTACTTGCACACGTCATGCGCCTCTTCCGTTTCCTGCACATCGGCCTCGCCGTGATCCTCGTCTTTATTGGAATGAAGATGCTCCTCACGGGCTTTATCGCCGTCCCCACGGACATTGCATTGGTCGTGGTGTTCGCGATCCTGCTCGTGTCGATTCTTCTCTCCCTCGTCATGCCGGCGGCCACGGAATCAGCGGGAAAAAGCTGAACTGCAATCCTTCCCAAGACACTGCACCTGCTCCCCCCTCCTTTCACGAGCGGGGAAGAAGGCGTTCGTGAGGCGTGCTTGAGGAACTGTTCTCCTCCTAATGGGGTGTGTTTCTCCCCCCAGGAGGAAAACTACCATGCGCAGTGAAGGACCGTCCCGTTATGGCCGACCACCCACATCGTCTTCGCGTCCGTGTACCGGAGATCGACGAGGGATTCTTCCGTCGGGCGTGCGATCCGCGTCCATGTTTTCCCCCCGTTCCGTGTCGTGAGCACTATCCCTTCCGCCCCGATCACCGTGCCCGTTTGCGGATTGGCGAAATCGACGGATGTCAGGGAAAGGTACACGTTGGTCGGGATCTGCTCCCACGTGTTGCCCCCATCCTCGGTGATGATGAGTGTCCCGCGCGTTCCGCATGCCCATCCCCGTTTCGCGTCGATGAATTTCACCGAGAGGAGATCCTCCGTGACCGGCGGTTGCTGTTTTTTCCACGACCCGCCGTTGTCACAGGATACAGCGATAGTTCCCCGCGCTCCAACGACGACCCAGCACTGGGACCCCATCAGCTCGACGTCGTACAGCTCCACTTTCTCGGGGAAACCCGCCCGTGTCCAGTTGGCGCCGCCGTCGTTGGTCACGAGGAGAGCGCCCCCTTCTCCGACGGCGATGCCGTTGTTCGGATCGCGGAAGGCCACGCTGTTCAGCCGATATCCCTTGTCGCTTTGTTGGACGGTCCAGGTTTCTCCCCCGTCCTCCGTCATCGCGACCTGCCCGCGGATGCCGACCACCCAGCCACGCCGTTCATCGATGAAATCCATGCCGTTCAATTGGAGCGCCTGGGCGAACACTTGCTTGGTCCACGTCTCCCCTCCGTCCGTTGTCTTGAGGAAATCCCCGTCACGGCCCATGACCCATCCGATATTCTGCGAAACGAAATCCACCGAATAGAATGACGACCGGGGGCCGATGGATACGCTCTTCCATGTTTCTCCCCAGTCGGTGGAGCGCAGAAGCGTCCCGCGGACACCGAGCACGATGCCGGTTCCGTTCTCGCTGAACGATACATCCATGAGATCGGCGTCCGTGCCGCTCTCGACGCGCTTCCACGTTTCCCCTTTATCTGTCGTCTTGATGATGACCCCGCCTTTCCCGACCGCCCAGCCGATATCGTCCCCGACGAAGTACATCGAAATGAGGGTGACGCCGGTCTTCGAGTCGATCATCCTCCAGTTCTTGCCGCGGTCGGTCGTCTTCAGCATCAAACCGTTCCCGCCGCAGATAAATCGGACGGTGTTGTTGACGTAATAAATGTACTCGGGATTCCCCGGGAGATTGAAGTCCTTTTTCACCCAGCTGTCGCCGCCGTCGGTGGTCTCGAGGATGAGGCCCGCCCAACCCATGATCCAACCGCGCTTGTCGTCGTCGAAGTAGATCGAACGAAGGAAATGCGGTTCGTGGTAGGACTTGTCGATCCACGTGTTCCCTCCATCGCTCGTATACAGGATCAACCCGCCGACGCCGACCGCCCAGCCGACCTGCCTGCTGAAGAAGTTGATCGCGTAGACGCGTTTCGTGGTGCCGGTATTCTGGCGGTGCCATGTCAGACCGCCGTCCGTCGTGCGGGAGATGATGCCGTCTTCCCCGCAGGCCCAGCCGTACTCGGAATCGATGAAGCTCTCGTCGTGAAAGGAGATATCCGTGTTGCTCTGGACAAGGCGCCACGTCTTCCCGTCGTCGGTGGATCGGATGATGCGTCCCTGGTCTCCGACGATCACGATGACATTCGGACCCGGCCGTTGAATCGAGTTGTTGGTGTTCCCGTGCGGGAGCGGGTTCTTCCACGTCCACGTCTGGGTGTTCCCCTTGGGGGTGAAGACGAGCACCCCGCAAAGCGCAGCGAGAAACGTCCATGAGACCGGACACGGCCGATTCCAGAATTCACGGCGTTGCATAGTATGGCCCTTGGAAAATGATGGAGAAACGTGGTCGTATACCGCGGGAGAAAATACGTCCGGCGGTTCGGAAAACAAAGATACACGGAGCGGGCATCGCGCGGTTTGCCGGCGTTCCGCAACTTGCACCTTGCGGGGTAAGCAGTCCGCCGGTACCTGTCCATTTCGGTATGGGGCGTTTTTTCGTATGTTATTTTCCACGGTTTTCGCCTTGCTCATCATGAAGAACCCCACAGGCCTTCCCTTCGGCGAATCGTCCTCTTCGAGTGGGGGGATTTTTTCCATCGTCCTCATCATCGCCCTGTCCGCAGCGGGGTGCCCGCTGCAGAAACAGGGAAACGAGAAGCTCCTTGTCATTGCTTCCATTCAACCGCTCGCCTCGATCGTCCATGAAATCGGCGGCGAGTTCGTCGAGGTAAAAACAGTCGTGCCACCGGGGGCAAACCCTCATATCTTCGATCTGACACCCGATTTGCTCCTCCGGTGCCGCCAAGCCCGCCTCGTTGTGCTCGTCGGTTACGGCTTGGAATTCTGGAGTGATAAACTCCTGGCAAACATCGACACAGGACGGGCACACATTCTAACGGCGGAAAAGATCCTTTCAAGCCCCGACTGCATGGGACTCCCGGGCTCGCCCGACTCCATTTCGCCACCACCTCCCCGCTTCAACGCGAACCCCCACATCTGGCTCGACCCCGTTCTCATGGCCCGGGTAGCACGCGGGATCGGTGCAGAACTCGCCGACCGGGATCCCGCGCACGCCTCCACGTACGCAAGGAACTCTCAGCGGGTCGAAGATTCGCTCCGTGCCCTGGACCGCGAGATCCGAACGAACCTCTCGACGATTCCTCCAGAGCGAAGACGATTCGTCGCCCAGCACGCTTCATGGGAATACTTCGCCCGTCGTTACGGTTTGGAGCAAGCGGCCGTTCTGGAACGTGTTCCCGGCCGGGAAGTCACCCCGGCCGAGCTGTCACGCCTCGTCGAGCTGGTGAGGAACAGCAGCGTTCCCCTCATCTTCGGCGAAACGTCATCGCCCTCGAAAGCCGCATCCGCTCTCGCAGTGGAAACGGGAGCCCGGCTCGTGCTCCTCGATCCACTCGGGAGTCCTGCGACGGCGATGTCCTATTTCGAACTCATGCGTTTCAACGCCTTCCGCATCGTCGAAGCCTTCCGATGAACATGCATTCCCCTCTCAACGCTACGGTGCGGAATGACATCGAACTGCGCCATGTCACCGTTCGGTACGGCTGGCGGCTGGCTCTTGAAGACGTCAGCTTCGATGTCCCGCATGGCTCATTCTGCGGTATCATTGGCCCTAACGGCTCGGGGAAAACCACACTTATCCGCACTGTTCTCGGACTCATCGAACCTGTCTCAGGGAATGTCCTCGTTTTCGGTCGAGATCCGAGTGAGCTCGGTGCGGAACGGTCGCGCATCGGCTATGTCCCGCAACACGCCGGCATCGACTTTACCTTTCCCCTCCGCGTCATCGACGCCGTCATGACCGGCCTGTACGGGAAACGCGGTCCGTTCCGAAAGCACGTGTCGGATCACCGAGGCGCTGCGCTCGCCGCATTGAAACGCGTCGAAATGGACACCCTGGCGAAGAGGCCGATATCCGAACTCTCCGGCGGACAGCGCCAGAGGCTCTTGATTGCGCGGGCCCTCGTGCACGAGCCGACCCTGCTCATCCTCGACGAGCCGACATCAGCGCTCGATCACCGCGCCGGCGAGGGACTGTACGAATGGCTGCACCGGTTGAACGACCTCGACGGGATCACCGTTCTCCTCGTCTCCCACGATATGGGCGTCGTGAGCCGGTACGTCGACACCATCGCCTGCCTCAACACGCGGCTCGTCGCCCACGGGCGACCGTCGGAAGTCATCACGGGAGGAACGCTCGAGTCGATGTACGGATGCGGGGCGGTCCTGTTCGGCCACGGCGAAATGCCGCACATGGTCGTCGAAGAGAGCCCACACAGGAACGACGAGGGACATGGGCCGTGAATGCCCTCGAATTCGCTTTCATGCAACGGGCACTCGTCGAGGCCATACTGATCGGCGGTGTCTGCGGGATCATCGGGGTGTACGTCGTCCTCAATGACATGTCATTCATCGGTGCCGGTATCTCCCACTCGGCGTTCGCGGGCGTCGCCCTTGGCCTCAGCACAGGCTTGAACCCGACATGGACCGCCATGGCATTCAGCATCCTCGTCGCTCTGGGGATCGGATACGTCGGCGAACGGACGGGTCTCACCCGCGACACGACGGTCGGGATCTTCTTCGCCGGGACCATGGCGTTGGGTGTTCTCCTCGTCGGGTTCCTGCACAATGAATACGTGGACGTCTTCGGCTATCTCTTCGGGAATATCCTAGCCGTTACGAACGGGGATATCGCTTTGGGGGCAGGGACGGCTGCGCTCATTCTCCTGACGGTGGCTTCCCTCTTCAAGGAATTCCTCGCCCTGAGCTTCGACGCCGAGCATGCCCGGGTGACGGGCATTCCCACGCGTGGACTGACATATCTCCTCCTCGCGCTCGTCGCCGTGACGGTAGTCGTGTCCGTCAAGTCCGTGGGCATACTCCTCGTCTCGGCGCTCCTCGTCATCCCTGCTGCCGCCGCACGTCAGATCGGAAAGCGGTTCGGGACGGTTCTCGCGCTCTCCTGCATTTTCGGTATCGGTTCGTCGGTCACCGGACTTCTCCTCGCATTCCGTCTCGATATCCCGGCAAGCGCCGCCATCGTTCTCGTATCGGCTCTTCTCTTTTTCGTGTCATGGACGTATTCCGACCTCCGGAAACGGACACGTCGCGAGAAGGAAGCGTGCGGCGCAGTCCCGCAAGCATTCGGGGACCGCAGAGACGTCAGCGGCCGATGATGAAGGGAAGGAGAACGATCAACGCCGCCACGGCGATTTTCCTGATCCCGCTCGCCCGATAATCCGCAGCGGATTTCTCATTCAGCGTCTTTTGCGTGCGGGTCCGAAGGAAAGGGACGAAATTGAGCGGGACGACGAGCGCGAACATGAGGACCATCACGTACAGGAGAAGCTGACCGACGCGGGGCTTTTCCACAGCGAAATGGATGATGAGCGTAACCACCGAAGCTCCGATCAGCACCCAGACCAGGATCTCGAACAGCCGCGGTTTCCCTGTCTTGTAAAATACGATCTCCGCCTCACGAAAGGACACCGGCCGGAGGATTGCCCGTACGGCGGGAAGAAGATACGATGCGAGGAAAAGCACAAGCGTTGCGAGTTCGAAGGGTTGCATGTCAACACTCCTTCATGTGCATGGAACAGGCCTCGGACCGCTCTGTCCGTTTCATTGCGGTGGATTCATGTCCCCGAAAATTGCAGGAGCAATATACTCCTGAAGAAATGAAAAAATCCCACGTTTTCTTTCCCTACCATCCACATCGGTCATCGCGTGCCGGGGGGGAACACAGACAAGCAATCTTATCCTTCCTCGAGACGGGAAGGGATCTACCCGGTTTCGCCTCATGACGTGAGGGATGAGGAACAGTGCTCGAAAAGACGAGCTTGACTATCCGCCGAGGGAGAAAATGGAACATTCGAAAAGCCGAGAGGCGATGCAGGTTCAATGGAAATGACCGAACAGCGAAAGACTCGGGGCACATGAAAGGAGACGGATCGAACTTGCTCACCACCCCGCAATGAAGGCTATGGCGCTTTGCATTTTGAACGTGAACATGCCTCGGGGGAAAACATGATCCAACACAGGTTCAGGAAAGCGGGTGCATCTCTGCGTCCGGATAAGGGGAACGATGGTGATCAGGCGCGTATGCTCCATGCGATGCATGCATCGGTTCCTCTTCTTAATCCCGCAACTTTACGAGAAGTTTCTCCGAGGAGTCATTTTACTTTTCCGTGCACCGGCGACATCTTCATACGAGCGACACGCAATGAACAAGGCCGCAAAAATTTTCACCAATGTCCTCACGCCGAGAGCATTTTCCGTCCTCGGCCCCAAAATGTACGCAGCCTACTTTGAGCGCATCCTCACGAACACCCCGCAAATACTGCGGGATGGGGATTTCCGTTCCGTCGACCGGGAGATGGGATCCATTGCACGCCGATTCCGATACCGAAATTCCGTTTTCACGTACGATTGCCGATTCTGCGACGAACACATCGATGAAGATACGTATGCTTTCGGGAACGTCCGGGAACTGTATATACGGGATTGCTATCTCCGTCACCACCCAGCTCACGTGTACGAGAAATCCCGCGTCGTCGTCGATGTCGGGGCGAACCGAGGCGCCTTCTCTGCACTCATGACCACCCGCGCAACGTTCATCCTCAGTATCGAATGCAACCCCGTGTACGCACCGGTGATCTCGCACAACATCCGCGAGAACGGATTCACGAACCACGCCCTCGAAATCGCTTTCATCGGGCGAGGGGAAAACCACAGCAGGGGATCCCACGCGATAAACATCGTGGAAGCGTTCAGCCGCTACGGAATAGAGAAAGCGGATTTCGTCAAAATCGACATCGAAGGGAGCGAGTTCGAACTTTTCGACGATACCGACTGGTTGCACCGCGTGCACGCCTTATCCATGGAAGTGCACCCCGAACACGGTGACCCTTCGACCATCATCAGGCACTTACGAGACCATGGATTCCGATGCTTGGTAGCGGATGAAAACCTGCGTCTCATCCCGGAAAAATTTGAAAAAGCGTCATTCCTCTATGCTGTTAAAAACGAGACATAGCGATTACCTTTAAAAAATTCGCTATTCATGTCAGGATTTAGGGGGTAAAAATGTCTTACTGGAAACTCACGAAACAGGAGAGTTCCCCTATGCAAGGTCCGTTACCTAACGTTTCCTGCCTACGCATGTTTTTTCTCGCGCTTGTGTTTCTCCCCATCTTTCTCGTGAGCTCATGCCGGGATGAACCTTCCACGGCCCCCCCGCCAGTCGGAGGAACGGTTTCCGGCATTGCCAAGGACGAGCAGGGTTACGGTGTCGTGGGTGCATTGGTCGAAGCAGTCCGGACGGACCAGACCATCCTCTCGAGGGATACGACGGACGATTACGGACTGTTCGAGCTGAAAAATCTCCCCGATCAGCGCAGCAGCCTGCTCATCCGCGTCACGCACCCGGATTTCAAACCCTTCGTCGCCCCGTTCACCACGGTGACGAGCGGGAACGGAACCGATGGAGCGGTCCTGTCCATGATGCACCAGGACAGTGCCTGTGGGCGCCTGAAACTCACCATCACGGATCTCGCCACGCACCAGCCCATTGCGGGGGCGGAAGTGCGCCTGAAGCGCGACGAAACGCTTCTGACGACCGTCCTCTCGCCGCAGGACGGCGTCGTCGAGTTCAATTACCTGATCGCGGGCAACTATTCGATACGGATTTCCAAGGGAGGGTATGCCGTCGTCGAGCGCACCGCTTTCATCCAGTACTGCGACAGCGCAATCTTCGACATCCGCATGACGGCGCTCGCGACCCGCGACTCCTGCTGCGACGGCGTCTTGAAAATCGTGCCGAGAGACAGCGCCACGAATGCCGTTCTCATCGGGGCATCCGTGAAAGTCACGCGGATAGGCGGCGATTCGCGGACGAAGTGTTCCACGGATGATGGGGCTCTCTTCCTGGAAATCTGCGAGGGACATTACGCAGTGCGCATCGCCAAGGAAGGGTATGCGGTCCGCGAGTTCACCGTGACGATGGGATGCAACGAGGAAAAACTGGTTACATCCTACCTCTCCGCCGTCATTTCCAACGACAGTTGCTGTCACGGATCGATCCAGTTCACCGTCGTCGATTCGACAACGCGATCCCCCGTCAGCGGCGCGACGGTCAAGCTCATGAGGGGATCCACCGTCGTCGCGATCCAGACGACCGGAGGGGACAGCCACAGCGCAGGCACGGTGCTTTTCGCCAACCGGTGCATGGGCGAATACAGTATCCGCGTCATCAAGGAGGGCTACGCGGAACGGACGTTCTCGTTCTACCTCGGTTGCGACGTCCAATACGTGCATACGATCGCCATTCTCGCGACGACGACGAGAGACAGCTGCTGCCACGGGTCGGTCCAATTCACCGTCGTCGATTCGACGACGCGAGACCCCATCAACGACGCGACGGTGAAACTCCGCCGCGGTTCCACAGTCATCGCCGCACAGATGACGGGGGGAGACAACCGCCAGGCCGGGACCGTCCGGTTCCTCGAAATCTGCGAGGGCTCGTACAACATCTTGATCGTGAAGTCGGGCTACACGGCACGCGAGTTCGAGTTCACGATCGGGTGCAATGAAGAATACGTGCACACGCTCGGTCTCAAACAAGTTACCATCGACTCCTGCCACACGGCCGTTCTCAAGCTCCGGGTGAAGGATTCGACGGTCGCAGAAGGCGGCTGGTTGTCCGGCGCAACGGTTACGCTCACCATGGGACATACGACGATCTGCACGGATACGACAAACGCCGAAGGCTGGTTCATCCGTTCCAACCTGACGGCACCGGCAACCTACACGGCGACCATCTCGAAACAAGGGTATAGAACGAAATCGTACGTGTTCACGTATAAGGAGTGCATCACCCTCGAGGAAATCATACGCCTCGCACCCTGAACCCCTCTCGAGATTGTTACGACGGGACGATACGGAAAGCGGGCTGCGGCCCGCTTTCTCTTTCCCACCGATGTGATCCCTCTCCCGGTAGGGAATACCGCTCTCAACCTCCTCCATCGTCTTCGCCCCTGCGTTCGTTCCGTGCCGATGGGATGAGGATCAGATACATCGAGCGTACGCCCCAAAGATTCCCCATCCCCTCGAGCTCCCCTCGTCGTGCGTTCGCAGCACGGTGACTTTTCCTGGCCCATGACCAACGAAAGGCGTGGGAGCCGGCATCACGGACGATCCCTTCGATCCAAAGTGCCCGAACCCGTCGTCCCAACGTTGTCCACTTGTCGATGGGTGGTTAAGAGGAGACCGCTTTCCGTTTCGTGCTGCGTTTGAGGATCACTCCCTGCCCACTTCTGCCGTCGACGCGGATTTCCACGTCTTCCTCGAGGCGCACGTGCCGCACGTATGTCAGGTCCGCTTCGACAGGACGTCCGCTCAACCACTCCCAGTCGATCGTGTCCTCCTCGCGGTAATGGCGGACGGTGAAATACGCTACGCGAAAGGAGGTCAGGTTCTGGAAGAAATGCGAACCCTGGGAGGGGTCGGGTACCATATTCGGCAGCGAACTCTCAACGATCGCACGCGCAGCGGAAATGTTCGCGAACTTCACCGGGATGCCGAGCCAGGGGTCGGTTGTCCCCCACCGACCCGGTCCGATGAGGAGGTACGGTCTGTTTTGGTCGGAGAGGGTCCTGTTGACGGTATCGATTTCCATGGCGATTTCGCGCGTCCGCGAATGGTCGAAGGCGTCGGGTTTGACGTAGACGATGTCGGATAGGCGCTGGACGCCGTTCCCGAGCGCTCGGTCGCTCTTGAGGAGAATGTCTTCCCGCGGGACAGGTCGGAGGTCGATTTCTTCGAATGTTTCCTCCTTCACCATCGGCCGGACCTGGAGGAAACTGAACTCCATGGGCAAAGCGTGTTCATCGTCGAGGGTCCCTGCGAACTCGATCTCGACGGGGCAGTTCATCGCGGTTTCGCAGAGTCGCATGAGCAAGCGGATGACCCGTGCGAGAGGGACGGCATCGGAATGGAGGATAGGGGCAAAGGTCAACACGCGATGACCGGCGTGCATTGTGCCTTCGTATAACGTATCGCTCGCGAAATCATAGGTGGAGGCGACGAATCGGAGCGAGCCGTGCTGTTCGGCCGCCTTGACGTCCACGGAAACGATATTTTGGTCTTCTGTCGGCTCGCGGAGAACGATGTCGCTTGCGAGATCGAGGGCGAAGAAGCGGCGCTGGGAATTGTTGAAGTAGTCCTTCGTGGAGAGAAACTGCGGGAGCACGGAGGGATATGCCGGACAGAAACGCAGGCAAAGCCCCCCTTCGACCACGGTTTTCCCGAGACCGAAAGCGAGGTCCACGATGCCGTCCGCCGCCTTGGCGTCGCCGAACGGGTAGTAGTTGTACGAACGGGCGACGCCGGAGAAATGCGGGTAGAACAGATTCCCGTAACGTTTCCCCGTCACCTGCTGGATGACGACCGCCATCTTTTCCTCCTCCAACCGATGGCCGGTCGCCTCGATGTAGTTGCGGGCCTGCCGGAAATAGGTCGACGCGAATACGAACTTGATCGCCTGCAGGAGCCGCTGGCATCGGACCTCGATGTTGCGGTTGCTGTTGGGAAGCATGAGCGTCGAATAGATTCCCGCGAAGGGCTGGTAGAGCATGTCCTCGAGCATGCTGGACGAGCGGACGGCAAGGGGAAACGGGTTGGCGCTGATGATGAGTCGGATATCTTCTTCCACCTCCCGTGGCAGACGTGCGCGAAGGAAATGGCGCAAGACATCCTCGTCCGGCGGATTCGCGATGCCGATCTCCAGCAGACCGTTGGACTCGACGAATTCCGAGAAGATGTCCGTGCAGAGAACGTAGGTCTTGGGGATCCGGATGGTGACGCCGGGGAAGAACCCGGGATTGAGATAATTCTTGAAGATGGTATCGATGAAAGCCAGACCGCGCGCTTTCCCGCCCAGCGACCCGCCGCCGATCCTCTGGAACTTCGCATGCGGGTCGTATTCCTCCCTCGAGAAATCCGAGATGATTCCCCGCGTGTCGTTGATCACGAGCTGGTCGATTTGCCCGATCATGTACGTCCGGAGTTCATGGATGTCCTTGAACGCGGTGATCTTGATCGGTTTGAGCATTTCGGCCAATTGGAACCGCGTGCGCGCCATCAACCAGTTCGAAAAATGGTTGTTCGAGGCATGGTAGAGGAGGGACTCGTCGGGGATCTCCGCCAGCTTCCACCGCAGTTCCCGGATATTCCGCGCTCGGTCGACCTCTGTGCCGTCCGGCAGGCGGAAGATGAAATCGCCGAAACCGAAATTGCGTTTCATGAATTCGCGCACTTCCTGGAGAAGGGTCCGCGAATGCTTGTCGGCGAAGGTGACACCCTCGGTGACGACCAGGTCCCGGAGTTCCGTCTGGGCGGACTGGACGAGGATCGGCAGGTCGGGTATCGCCTTGCGGACGTTCCGGATGAAGGTCAAGCCGGCATGCGTGTCCTTCGAACCGCCGATCTCGAAGGTGAGATCCGTGATGATGCCGAGGAGAACGTTCCGGTAGCGTTGGAAGAACCGCCAAGCTTCCTCGTATGTCGTCGCGTGGAGGATCTTCGGGCGTGCCCGCTGCCGGAGAAGTTTGTCCGCCAGGTTCCTGCCTTCTTCGACGAGCTCCTGCGCCTGCTGGATCAGTTCGGTGTAAATGAGGGGAAGATACGAGGAGGAAAAGGTCGGCGAATCCTCCACGAGGATGATGGCGCGAACGCCGTACTCGAGGCAATCGACCGGGGCGTTCTGGAGATCCTCGAACAGCTTGATGATGGCGAGGAAAAGCTTCCGGTCTCCCGACCAGACGAAAACCCGGTCGAAGTGCACGAAGCTGTCCCGTTCCATGAGCACGTGGAGCTCGCGCGAGCGGTAGGCGAGCAGGACGAGGATGATATTCGGGTCGATGCCCCGCGCCTGCTCGCAAAAGGTGCGGAGGGACATATCGCCCAGCCTCTGCATGGCGATGACCATGTCGAACTGCTGCCGCTTCATCGCATCGAGAGCCGCCTCGCCGGAGTAGACTCTCGTGATGAGCGGTGCGTAATGGAGATTGAGGTCGAGATATTCGCTGATTATCGCCTCGCTCAGCTGACCGTCGTCCACCAAGGTGTAGAAATCGTAACGGCTCGACACGAGGAGAATATTGTTGATGCGGATTCGCATCAAATCCTTGAAATCGAGATCATGATTTTCGACGAACGAGGGGGGGATGCCTTCCTCGAGAATGACATCCTTCAGCTCATCCTGCATGATGTATTCTCTCGTGTTCGCTTGAGCCGCCATGATGCCTTTCGAATATGAATGGTTGCGTCCCCTGACCGCTGGGAAAAGTACGGAGGCAGGGACGGCTCCGCAAGCCTCCAGACCCGTTCCCTCGCCCTTCCCTTCGCCGCGAAAGTGTTTCTTCCACACCTTTTTGGATTCGATTGCCTGCCCGTCTATGTTTGCGGCGTGATCAATCGACTCGTTCTCCTTTTCTCCATCTCCATTTCATTCCACAATTCGAGGTACTTGCATGTCAGCCGCATTCGAATCATTCATGTCGGAAGTCCGGGCGAAGAACCCGAACCAGCCTGAATTCCTCCAGGCGGTCGAGGAAGTGATCGGTTCGATCTTCCCCGTCGTCGAGAAATACCCCGAGTATCGCAAGGCGAAAATCCTCGAGAGGATCGTCGAACCGGAACGCGTCATCATTTTCCGCGTTCCCTGGCAGGACGACGCCGGCGAAGTGCAGGTGAACCGCGGGTACCGCATCGAGTTCAACAGCGCGATCGGGCCGTACAAGGGCGGGCTCCGTTTCCACCCCAGCGTCAACCTCAGCATTCTGAAATTCCTCGGCTTCGAGCAGGTGTTCAAGAATTCGCTCACCACGCTGCCCATGGGTGGCGGCAAAGGCGGATCCGACTTCGACCCGAAAGGGAAATCGGACAACGAGGTCATGCGGTTCTGCCACAGCTTCATGGCGGAATTGTATCGCCACATCGGTCCGAATACGGACGTCCCCGCCGGCGATATCGGCGTAGGCGGGCGCGAAATCGGTTACCTGTACGGCATGTACAAGAAAATCGTCAACCGTTTCGAGTGCGTGCTCACCGGCAAAGGCCTGACCTGGGGCGGGAGCCTCATCCGGCCGGAAGCCACCGGTTACGGCGCCGTATACTTTGCGGCCAACATGCTCGCTACGCGCGGTTTGACGCTCGAGGGCAAAACCTGCACCGTTTCCGGTTCCGGCAACGTCGCGCAGTACGCGACGCAAAAGCTGAATCAGATGGGCGCGAAAGTCGTCACGCTCTCCGACTCGAACGGGTGGATCTACGACCCGAACGGTATCAGCGGCGAGAAGTGGGACTTCGTCATGGATCTCAAGAACAAGCGCCGCGGCCGCATCAAGGAATACGCGGAGAAATACCCCGGCGTCGAGTACCACGAGGAAGGGAGCGTGTGGCAGGTGCCGTGCGATGCCGCTTTCCCCTGCGCGACGCAGAACGAACTCAACGGCAACGACGCGGAAACGCTCGTGAAAAACGGCTGTATCTGCGTCTCGGAAGGGGCGAACATGCCGACGACGCCGGACGGCGTCCGGGTCTTCCTCGACAATAATATCCTCTACGGGCCGGGCAAGGCGGCCAACGCAGGCGGTGTCGCGACCTCCGGGCTCGAGATGACGCAGAACTCCATCCGCATGAGTTGGAGCCGTGAGGAAGTGGACAAGCACCTCTACACGATCATGAAGAACATCCACGACGCAGCCGTGGATGCAGCCGAGCGTTTCGGCACACCGGGCAACTACGTCAACGGCGCGAACATCGCCGGTTTCCTGAAAGTCGCCGATGCGATGATGGCGCAAGGCGTCGTATAAGCTCCCAGAACCGTCCTGCAGGGACGGCTTCCCTGTTCCTGCCGACCTCCCTCCTGATCGAGGGGATGCGAGAAAAGGGCGCTCCATCTGGAGCGCCCTTTTCTTTCCCGGAATCCCGTTCAAAGCACTGCGGTTGTCGGCCCCTCTAGGGAGCGGTCAAAGTCACCGAAGAAGTAGGAACATCGTTTTGCGAGCTGGTGTACTGGTAGCCGGGAGCTGTGAGGCTCGTGAGCGTCATGGTGACGCTGGGCGTCTTATTCTTCTTCATCGACGGGGTCGAGATGGTGCACTGACCGGCACTGTTCGTGACCGCCGTCCCGCTCCCACCGGCCCAAGAAACCGTAACGGTGGCGCCCGACAAGGGGTTATGATCAGGGTCGTGAATGGTTACGGTTACGTTGCCTTTCCAATTGACGCCCAACGATGTCGTGTACCCCGCATAACCACCGACATGCATGTCCTGCAGAGACAGGGTCGTGGCGCAGTCATCGTTGCTGTAACCCGAGGACCCGCCCAGGTTGTATGCCAGCACACGGTAGCAATAATTGGTGGAAGGTGACAATCCGATATCCGTGTAGGTTACGATATCGGCAGGAACCGTCGCGATGACTGCCCAGAGATTATTCCCTGTCGTTCTTTCGATTTTGAAACCGCTCTCGTTGATCGATTTGTCGGCCCATTGAATGGATATGGAGGAAGAAGAAAGCTCGTTGGCAGTTAGTCCGTCAGGAGCGTCGGGAGGTGGGGGCAAAGGTGTGATGAGACTGTACAGGAGGCGATTCGGCGAACCGGTCCCGATGTTCGTCAGCACACCGATCGTGGCGGAATTGAGAATCGCGTCCGTCACGTCGCCGGGCGTTAAGTTCGGGTAGGCGGCCAGGTACAGGGCGGCCACACCCGCGACGTGCGGGGCCGCCATCGACGTGCCCGACCACGTGGCGTACGATGTTGTGCTTGTATAGGTGGCCGACGTAATGGAGGAACCGGGGGCGAAGATATCGACGCAGGTCCCGTAATTAGAGTACGAGGCACGCGCATCCGTGGATGTCGTGGCCGCGACCGTGATGGCATCCGCCGCGCTTGCGGGTGAGTACCCGCACGCATTCTTGTGCTCATTTCCCGCCGCAACCGTATACACGACACCGGAACCGACGGAATTATTGACCGCATCATTGAGCGCTTGGCTGTACGAACCGCCGAGCGACATATTCGCCACTGATGGGCCGTTATGGGTGCTCGTGACCCAGTCGATGCCCGCAATGATCCAGCTGTAGTAGCCCGAGCCGGTGCAGTCGAGGACGCGCACCGGAACGAGCCGGGCATTCTTGGCAACTCCGACGTTCGTTCCTGCGACCGTACCGGCGACGTGTGTCCCGTGCCCGTTACAGTCGTTCGCATCGTTGTCATTGTCCACGAAGTCATACCCGGTAAGAACCCTTCCGTAAAATTCCACGTGATCCGGTCGTATACCGGTATCGATGATGTACACCGTCACACCGCTCCCGTCTTGCAAATAGAAATAATGCTGGTCGAGCGGAAGTGTGCGCTGGTCGATACGGTCCAACCCCCAGCTCGGCGGATTGGTCTGGTCACCCCAGGCTGTTGCGATGCCGTCCGGCTCGACGTACGCGACCATGGGGTTGCGTCGTATGGCATCCACAGCCTGCGGGGGCAATGTTGCGGCAAAACCGCGGATCGCATGACGGTATTTGAAAAGCACTTTTCCCCCGTGTTCCGCAACCAAGCGGTCCGTCACCTCCTCGGGGCGCCCGACCGACGGTTTGAACACGACGATGTAGCGTCCTGTCGGGTCGAGCTTGCCGTCCTCCTTTGAAAACGTCGGCTTATCGGGTGAAGCAGGTGCGACGGGTAACTCCGGCCCGTTCCCGCAGGATGCGAAAAAAATGGCGAAGAGAACCGCGCCGATCATCGAGTGTCTCATCGGTTTTTTCCTTCTTTGGTTCCGAGAATCAACACGTAATTCAACTTGAACATTCTTTATACCATAATCAAGAGGATGTAAAAAATAACACCGATGAATTCTGTGGGGTTCCTGCTGCGTGAACATCGCTTTCTGCGTTACTATCTGTCGATCGTGAGTACTTACTTGCCGAGAATGGCGTAACAGAGCGGTTATCGTAAGGGGGAGGTGACGATATTGGCCGGGAACAAGGTTTCTCGAGATCGACCTTTTCCTCACACGATCCCAATGGAACGATTTTTTACCCGTATAGCCGACTCTTGCGCGGAAATACATGCTCGGTCTTCCGGTCAACGCATTGGACTCCCTGCCCCGGGTCCGAGGGCAATGCTCGAACGCGAGAGGAGAGGGCTCTGGATTCGCCTCATTTTGGGTTGAAGCGGCCAGAGCATGCATATCGTCCCCCACACCGTTGCGGACAGCGGGACTGATTGCCGAAACCACCCGTTCTTGTCACGTTCCCGCTTTGACGACTATGCCTTCCCCGCTCGTCCCGTCCACGATAACCTTGAGCGGTTCTCCGAAACGGACAAGGCGCACGAAGTCGCTCTCCTCTACGGCGGGTGCAGCGTCGAGCCACCCCCAATCGATGGTGTTGTCCGCAGCATCGTGCCTTACCGTGAAGTACATGATGTGGAACGAGGTCAAGTTCTGGAAGAAATGGGAACCCTGGGAAGGGTCCGGCATCATGTTCGGCAAGGATGCCTCCACGATGGCCCGAGACGCGGAGATATCGGGGAAGGTGACGGGAATGCCCAGCGAGGGGTCGGACGAGCCCCAGCGACCGGGGCCGATCAGCAGGTAAGGCCTGTTTTCCTTCGAGAGCCGCGTGTTCAATGCGGAAATGACGCGAACCATTTCGCGAGTCCTCATGGCGTCGAACGATTCGGGTTTGATGTAGACGACGTCATGGAGTTGCTGTACCCCGTTCCCGAGGGCACGTTTCGTCCGAAGGAGGAGGTTTTCGAGGGAGTACGCACCGAGATCGATTTTCGACGCCCTCTCCATTTTCACCATGGGGCGGACCTGGAGGAAGCTGAACTCGGCGGGCATGGGTTCCTTCGTACCGAGGCGGACCGCGAATTCCATCTCCACCGGGCAGTTCATTGCCGTCTCGCAGATTCCGACGAGCACTTGAATCACTTCCGTGAGAGGGATGACGCGCGATTTGAGAATGGGAGCGAAATCCAGCACCCGCGGACCTTCGCGTGCGACACCTTCGTAGAGTCGGTCGTCCTCTGCGGAGTACGTCGAGGCGAGCCAGGTGAGTACCCCGTGCCGCTCGGCTTCTTGGATGTTCAGGTGGGCGAGCGTATCCTCCTCGGCGGGCTCTTTCCGGATGATGTCCGTTGCGAGGTTCAATGCCCAAAACATCGTTTGGGCATTGCGGAAGAAATCGCGCGCAGAGGTGAACTGCGGGTGAACGGCGGGGTACGCCGGGCAGAACTGCAAGCTGACGCCGCCATCGACAATGGTTTTCCCGAGGCCCAGCGCGAGGTTGACGACGCCGTCGCGCGGTTTCGCTTTCCCGAACGGGTAGTAATTGAACGAACGGGCGACACCGGAGAGGTGAGGGTAGAAATACCGTTCGTGGATGCTCCCGACCATTTCCTGGATGATGACGGCCATCCGTTCTTCCTCGACACGGTTCCCTGTCGCCTCGATGTAATTCCGCGCGCCCCGGAACCATGTCGAGGCGAAAACGTACTTGACCGCTTGGGCGAGATTGAAGAAGCGCACCGAGAAATCGGAGCTGCTGTTCGGAATCATCAAGGTCGCGTAGATGCCTGCGAACGGCTGGTAGAGTGCGTCTTCCAAGAGGCTCGACGAGCGGATGGCGAGCGGGTACTTCACCTTTCGGAGCATCGTCCGGAGATCCCCGAGGACGGTCGGCGGGAGGTCTGCGCGGAGGAAAGCCCGCAGAATGCGGTCGTCCGACGGGTCTTCGTTGATAAGGGGGCGCAGGGCGTTGAGTTCGACGAACTGTTCGAAGACGTCGGTGCCCAGAACGACCGTCCGCGGGATCGAGATGCGCATGCCCTTGTAAGATCCCTGGGGCAGGTACGCGTGGAGGAGACGCTCGACGAAGGCCAGCCCCCTCGCCTTCCCCCCCAGGGACCCTCCGCCGATCCGCGTGAACGGGGCATCCTCGTCGAACTCCCCGCGGGAAAAATCGGTGACGACCCCCTCCTGTTCCCTGCGGAGTTCCCGTGATATTTCGACCAAGAGGTATCGCCGCAATTCCTCGGCGTCCTGAAACTGATGGACTTTCACCGGCTTCAGTTTCCGGGCGAGCGCGACGTGGGTACGGGCCATGAGCCAGTTGGAAAAATGGTCCCGTGAAGCATGATACAGCAGGGACTCGACGGGGATGAATTTCAGGCGTTCACGAAGTTCCCGCAAGTTGCGTGCACGGGCGAGCTCTGCGCCGTCTGGGCGCCGGAAGACGAAGTCGCCGAACCCGAAATATTGCTTGATGAACGTCCCGACATCCTGGAGAAGCGTCCGAGAGGTCTTGTCGGCGAAAATGAAACCTTCCGCTTCGACTTCCCCCTTCCGCACCGTCTCCGCTGACTGGACAAGCACGGGAAGATCCGGTTTCTCGTTCCGGACGTTCCGCGCGAACGTCAATCCCGCGTTCGCTGAACGGTGCCCTTTCATGGATACCGTCATGTCGGTGATGACGCCGAGGAGCGTCTCGCGGTATGTCGTGTACAGTTCCCAAGCCTCCTCGTACGACACGGCGAGCAGGACCTTGGGACGCGCGCGGTACCGGAGGAACCGATCCGTCATGTTCGCACCCTCCTCGATGAGCGACCTCCCTTGTCGGATCAGCTCCTCGTACACGAGAGGAAGGTAGGACGAGTAGAAAGCCGGTGAATCCTCCAGGAGGAGGATAGAACGAACACCGTAACGAAGGCAGTCGACCGGCGCGTTGCGGATATCTTCCAAGAGCTTGACGATGGCGAGAAAGACTTTCCGGTCGCCGGTCCAGATGAAGACCCTATCGAGGAGGGACACGTCCTCCTGTTCGAGGAAGAGGGTCAACTCGCGCGATTGACCGGCCAAGAGGACGACGGGGATATCGGGGTGCTCACTCTTCACCGCGCGGCAAAAGGAAAGGAGGTCCATGTCCCCCAGGCGCAGCATGCTGATCACGACGTCGAAACGGCCCGCCCGGAGCGTTTCGAGAGCCGCCTCGCCGGAATGGACGCGCGTGACATGCGGAGGGGCGATGAGGTTGAGTTCCGCGAACTCCGAAAACACCGCTTCGTCGAGTTGGCCGTCCTCGACGAGCGTGTAGTAGTCGTAGAGGCTCGAGACGAGGAGGATCTCTCCGATGCGGAACCGCATCAGGTCCTTGAAGCGGAAAGCCTCGACCGCCGAGAGCTCGCCGTCCAAGCCGAAACGGCGAAGCACATCGGTGACTTCGTCAAGTCCATGTCTCGCAGCAGGCATCGTCATCTCTTCGTTTCACCCAACCGGTGTGGGCGCGGGTTGACTCTGTTGCCGGCGGCACTCCGCCGGGCTCATACCCACCCGCGGAGTTTGCACGCTTCCGCGACACGGGAGACCGCGATCATCGTTGCGGCTTCGCGCATGGGGATGGACCGTTTCTGCGCGAGTTCCGAAACCGCGTAGTATGCCTCGGTCATTTTCGTGTCGAGCTTGCTCAGCACCTCGTCGCGCGTCCAGTAGTAATTCATGTTGCTCTGCACCTGCTCGAAATAACTGCAGGTCACCCCCCCGGCGTTGGCGAGGAAATCGGGGATGAGTTGCACACCCGTCTCGCGCAGGTACTCGTCGGCCTCGGGAGTGGTCGGCCCGTTGGCACCCTCGACGATGAAACGCACGCGCGGGTTGATGCTCCGGACATTCTCCGCATGGATCTGGTTCTCGAGGGCGGCGGGAATGAGGACATCCACATCCTGTTTGAGCCAGTCGTCGCCGTCGAGGACGTCGAGGCCGAGTTCGTCGGCGCGGGAGCGGTCGATTTCCCCATAGGAATTCGTAATGGAACGCAGGGCGGGAAGATCGATCCCCTCGCGCTTGCGGTAAGTGAAGGCGCGTTGTTCGCGCTGGTCCCAGCATGCGACCGCCGTCACTTTCCCCCCGTAAGACGTGAGGAGTTCGATGGCATGCTGCGCCACGTTCCCGAAACCCTGGACGGACGCCGAGACACCGGCCAGCGAACCGCCCGCCTCGCGGACCGCCTCACGGAGGATGTAGATGACACCGTATCCCGTCGCTTCGGTTCGGCCGAGCGATCCTCCCATGCTGACCGGTTTGCCCGTGATGAACCCGGGCGCTTTCCTCCCCGTGATCCGTTCGTACTCGTCGAGCATCCAAAGCATGTGCTGCGCCGTGGTCATGACATCGGGGGCAGGGACGTCCTGCTCGGGGCCGATGCATTCGGCGACTTTGCGGATCCAGCCTCTGCATAAAGCTTCCTGCTCACGCATGGAGAGATTGTGGGGATCGCAGATGACGCCGCCCTTCCCCCCGCCAAGGGGCAAATCGACAACGGCGGTTTTCCACGTCATCCACATGGCCAGAGCACGGACGGTATCGATCGTCTCGTGGGGGTGAAAACGGATCCCCCCTTTGCTCGGACCGCGCGCGGTGTTGTGCTGGACGCGAAAACCCCGAAAGACGGCAGTCCCGCCGTCGTCCATACGGATGGGGATCGAGAAATGGATCTCGCGTTCCGGTTCGCGGAGAAGCTGCCGCGTCGCGGTATCCAACCCGAGTCGTTCCGCCACGACATCGAATTGCTGCTGCGCCATGCGGAAGGGATTGAAAGATTCGACCGCCATGAGAACCTCGTTTTGAAATGTTGACCGCGTGGAAAATGACGGAGAAAAACGAAAACGAAGTAAAAAGTAGGTGTTTTCCGGAAGGGAAAAAAGGCGCCCCAGATTCAGGACACCGCATGAAAACCGCACTACCATTTCACAGCGTCTTCCCCTATCTTCATGAACGGAGGGGAATATGAACGAGAGGAAAAGCGGTACGAAGTCGCCCCAGCAGGGGTATTCGCAAAATATTCATGAGCTTCTCCACGTTCTCGGCGAACGGGCAAAAGAGCTCAACTGCCTGTACCGCATCGAGGAAATCCTCATGCAGAAAGAGCGGAATATCGAGGATCTCCTCCACGAAATCGCCGAGGCGATCCCGAGCGGCTGGCAGTTCCCCGACATTTGCCGTGCGCGAATCCGGTACGGGGAGGCGGTGTACAGCAGCCCGGATTTCCGAGAAACACCCTGGATGATTTCCACGGATATCACCGTCCAGGAGCGTGTAGAGGGTGGGATCGAAGTCTGCTACCTTACAGGGGTCCCGCATGCCGACGAGGGGCCCTTCCTGAAAGAGGAACGCAAACTCCTGCAAACCATCGCGGACCGCATCTCTTCCCATCTCCTCCATCGCAGACTCCGGAACGTCTTCCTCGAACTCGAGTCGGCAGGTCCCGGCGACAAGTCGCGAAGCGAATGGATGATCGTCCTCGGCGTCCTTCGGCGTACCGACCAAAACCTCTACACGCGCATTTCCCGGAAAATGCTCAACCATCTCTGTCGCATCGGCGTCAAGGAAGCGACCACGCTCCTGCAAAGCTTCAGCGGGACCAACCCCTCCGAAGCGGCCGACAGCGTCATCGGAGAGAACCGCCCCCGCCAGCGCGAGGAACTCCACGATTTCATCATTACGAGCGACGAGATTTTCATCATCGCCTCGAATTACCTCAGCGACCAGGATATCCTTTCGAACATCCAGAAATGGATCAAGGACGACAAGGCGTCGTTCCTCGTCAATGCCGTCGAAAATCTCGATACCTCACTGGCGGAAATCACCGATGCGCTCGGGCGTTTCTACCACCTCTTCCCGGATGGACTCGACGTCACCCCATCGACCGATAAGGTTCTCCGAGTCTCCCTCATACGCCGCCTCCTCAGCGAGGACCTCGATTTCATCAACATCGCCAAGGCGTTCATCGACATCCAGGATTTCCATGACCTCCTGCAACGCGTAATCTACGCTCAGCGGAGTCACGGGAAGCTCGGCGGAAAGAGCACGGGACTTTACCTCGCCTCCCAGATCCTTCGAAAGAACACCGACCGGGAACCGTTGCTTCGCAACATCCGGATCCCGAAATCCTGGTACATCGCATCGGACGTGATCCTGAATTTCATCCATTACAACAATCTCGAGGAGGTGTTCAACCAGAAATACCTCGACATCGACCAGATCCGGGACGAGTACCCCCACCTCGTACAAGTCTTCAAGAACTCGTATTTCCCACCCGATATCGTGAAAGGGTTGTCCATGGCCCTCGACGATCTCGGGGACACCCCCATCATTGTCCGGAGCTCGAGCTTGCTCGAGGACAGCTCGAGCGGCGCATTCAGCGGGAAGTACAAGAGTCTTTTCCTCGCCAACACCGGCACGAAGAGCGAAAGGCTGGTCGCTCTGATGGACGCGATCGCCGAGGTGTACGCTTCCATCTTCGGCCCGGATCCCATCGAGTACCGGACGGAACGCGGACTGCTGGATTTCCACGAGGAGATGGGCGTCATCATCCAGGAGGTCGTCGGCACGAAGATCGGGAAATACTTCTTCCCTGCATTCGCCGGCGTGGCGTTCAGCAACAACGAGTTCCGCTGGTCGCCCCGGATCAAGCGGGAGGACGGTCTCATTCGTATGGTGCCTGGGCTGGGGACGCGGGCCGTCGATCGCCTCAGCGACGACTACCCCATTCTCATCGCGCCCGGCCAGCCGAACCTGCGCGTGAACATATCCCCCGAGGAGACGGTCCGCTATGCCCCGAGGAACATTGATGTCATCAACCTCGAAACGGGGATGTTCGAAACGATGGATCTACGTACGCTCCTCCGCGAGTGCGGGTGGATGTACCCCCTGATCGACAAGATCGTTTCCATCGTGGATGGTGACCATGTACGCGCGCCCGTCGGTTCCCATATCGATTTCGACCGGACGCAAACGGCCGTCTCGTTCGACGGCCTCATTTCCTCGACCCCCTTCGTCCGGCAGATTCATGCCATGCTCCGCATACTCCAAGAGAAGCTCGGCACGCCGGTCGACATCGAGTTCGCCAGCGATGGGAAAAACCTTTACCTCCTCCAATGCCGGCCGCAGAGCTTCACACGGCATAGTGCACCCGCACCGATCCCGCGGGACATCTCGAACCACAGGAAACTCTTCACCGCCAACCGGTACATCTCCAACGGCAGTGTACCGGAAATCACGCACATCGTCTACATCGATCCCACCAAGTACAACGAGCTCCCCGAACGAAACGACCTCCTCGCCGTCGGTCGGGCCGTGGGGCGCCTCAACAAGCTCCTCCCGAAGCGACAATTCATCCTGATGGGACCCGGTCGCTGGGGAAGTCGCGGAGACATCAAGCTCGGCGTGAACGTCACGTACTCGGACATCAACAACACCGCCGTGCTCATCGAAGTCGCACGGAAGCAGGGGAATTACGTCCCGGACCTTTCCTTCGGGACGCATTTTTTCCAGGATCTCGTCGAAGCGTCGATTCGTTACCTCCCCCTGTACCCAGACGACCCAGGGGTCATCTTCAACGAAGGGTTCTTCCTCCGCATGCCGAACATCCTCGCCGACATCCTGCCGGAGTTCGCATACCTCGCCGATACGATCCGCGTGATCGACGTGCCGAAGTGCACGGACGGAATGATCCTGCGCATCCTGATGAATGCGGATCTCGAGGAGGCAGTGGGATACCTCAGCCCACCTTCCAAGAGCAAGCCGTCCGACTCGAACGGCCATTACCCCGAGCCCGAGCAGAGCGACGAGCATTGGAGCTGGCGGCTCCGTATGGCCGAACGCATCGCTGCGCATCTGGACCCGGACCGTTTCGGTGTCAAGGCGATGTACGTCATCGGGAGCACGAAGAACGCCACGGCCGGCCCCGACAGCGATATCGATCTGCTCGTCCATCTCGACGGCAACCCCGAACAGCGGCGGGAACTCGAGCTCTGGCTCCATGGGTGGAGCCTCTGCCTCGCCGAAATCAATTACCTCCGCACGGGGTATCGTTCCCAGGGACTGCTCGACGTCCATTACGTTACCGACGAGGATATCGCCCGTCGCTCTTCCTACGCCGTGAAGATCGATGCCGTCACGGATGCCGCACGGCAGTTGAAACTCGGCAAGGCGAAGCCCCGCGGCACCCTGAAAGGCTGAACACGAGCGGGATCACGCACGACTCCGCCGGATGCCGTGACCCGCATACAGCGGCGCATCAGAGAAGAACGCGTTCCGCGTCGCGGGGGTTGTCGAGATCGAAACGCACGAGGGCGAGTCGGTGGTTGTCATGAGCGGCGCCGAATGCCCGGGTCGAACCGATGTCCTCCCACCACGCGCCGGTCAGCCGTGCGGACTCGTGAACGTGCCCGTGCATCGTGACGCGAGGCTGCAGACGTTCGATGAGACGGCGGATGGCGACGCTCCCGACATGAACATCCAGCGGGGCATGGTCGAACATCTTTCCATCGAGAGCCGCCCGGTCGAGAGCCGTCCGGTACGGCGGGGCATGGAAGAGAAGCACCAGGCGCGACGGCTCGCACCCCGCCGTCAATTCCTCCAGATCGTCCGCGATCGTCCGGTACCGCAGAAGTTCCAGATCCTGTTCGACGGTGAATCTTCCGTCTTCCGGTGCCATACATCCGGGGTCGACGAACCGCGAGACGTCGTACCGTTCCCAGTCCTTGAGCAGGAACGGGGTCGGGGGGACGCATGAGTACCCGGCTACGAGGTAAGCCCTGTCCTCGAAACGGCGCATGTGGGCGTAATGCCAGTAACCGCGTCGCTCCCCTTCGAGGAAATCGCTCTCGAGAATTCTCGGGTCGTCGTTCCCCGCAATGAGGTACACGCTCGGGTACTGTCGTCCGAGTTGGCTTCGCACGCGGGAAAAACACGCGAAGAGCGTTTCCTCCGCAAACGACGAACGGTGCTTCTCCCCCGCCGCGATACGCAGACCGCCCGGGAATATATCGCCGCCGATGAAGAGGATATCGGGCGGACTCGCCTTCAAGGCATGCTCGAGAGTTCGGAATCGGCCTGCATGCCCGTGAAGATCCGAGACGAACCAGCATGTGATCATGAGTCCGCGCCCGCGCTCTTCCCCCGGCCTATGCCCCTTCGAGAGGACATCGCTCCCAGCAGCGCCCGTCCTGCAACCCATGCGGGAGCATCATCACGGCATCCCCCTTCAACGCCGGCCGATGTAATACGAGAGACCGACCGAGAGGAACGAGAACCCGTCGTGCCGGTCGCCGGATTCGATATTGTCCAGCTTATCGGAATTCGTGAGCGTGCCCCCCAGCATGAGGCGGAGGTAAAGAGGTTTCCTTCCCCGGTAAATCATGAACTCGACGCCCGCTCCACCGCCGTACGCGAAAACCGTTTCGGTCTCGCTCTCGACGGTGACGCCGCCGGACGTGAGGGAAGGCTTGTGCGTCACGCCGCCGAGCCGGATGAACAGGAACGGCACGGTCTTCCCTTTCTGCGCGATGATGCGCCCTTCCAGATGGGTGCCGTACCAACCGAAAAACGTACTGCTTTTGCTCCCCCCGAAGTCCGAGGCAAGTGTGCCGATTCCCGCGAACGCCCCCGCCCCGAAACGGGGGTGGAAGAGGTACGTGACGTCAAGACCACCCGCGAGACCGACGCGGTAATTCGAAGACTTTTTCGTCTGGTCGTCCCCCCGGAACGCGAGCCCGAAATGCGTTCCGAGACGGAATGACTTCGCGCGAGGGGCAAGGCCGTACGCCCCGTATCGTTGCGCATGTGCCGCAGAAGTGTTGATCAACGACAGGAACGCGAAGACAATGAACCCTCCCTTGACGAGATCACGCATGAGAATTTCCCGCGTTGGTGTTCCTTGTTACCGTGCCGAATGGCCGAATAATGCAAACCTTTCCGTTGCCTGTCAATATCGGATCTTTCTTCTCTCGGGTACCATCGAGAACCCCACTCTTTCCATTCGACGCCGTTCACGAGGGGGATGAGGCGAATCGTTCACCCGCGCGCTCGACGACATGTCATCTGTCTTTCCCTGAAATGGCACGCCTCGTCTCCGGTGGGAAAGGATGCATCCCTTCAGCCGCTTGGAGCGAACGACATGCCGGTGCATATTCGCGCAACGATCCCTCGAGAGGATTCCATGAAAACACGAGACACCACCGGGAGCGAGACTCGAGAAGACAAGAAACGCCGCACCCGTGCTATTCTCACCGCGCTCAGGAAGGAATTCCCCGAAGCGGCATGTGCCCTCCATCACGAGTCGCCCTTCGAACTCCTCGTGGCGACCATTCTCTCCGCTCAATGCACGGATGAACGAGTCAACCTGGTCACTCCAGCGTTGTTCGCGACATACCCGGATGCGCACGCTCTAGCCGGCGCGGATCCCGATCATCTCATGGGACTCATTCGGAGCACGGGGTTTTTCCGGAACAAGGCACGGAATCTCATCGCGTGCGCCCGCGCCATCGTCGAGCGGCACGGCGGAGACGTTCCCCAATCGATGGAGCAACTCGCTTCCCTGCCGGGTGTGGGAAGGAAAACGGCGAACGTCGTGTTGGGAACGGCCTTCGGCATCCCGGGTCTGCCGGTCGATACGCACGTGAAACGGTTATCCCGCCTTCTCCGCCTCACCGAAGCCGAAGACCCGGACGACATCGAACGCGACCTCTGTGCGCTGATCCCGAAATCGCAATGGACCGAAGCGGGGCACCTGCTCATCCTCCACGGCAGGAAAACATGCATCGCGCGCCGACCTCGCTGTGCGGAATGCATGATCGCCCCGTTCTGCCCGTCGGCTGTGCCGGTGACGGCGGATCGGATAGCCGGAGGCCGACGGACCAGGGGAAATACAGCCCTACCGATAATTGCACTGCATGACAGAGGGGGTAAAGGTTCGTCATGAGCGAGCAAGACAGGAAAGCTTCCCCCCTCCGCGAACTGCTCGATCCCTTCGTGAACATCGTCCGGGCGCCGCGCGCGCTTTGGGCGGTAAACATCACCTATTTCCTCGAGGGCATTGCCTACTGGGGTGTCCTGACACTCCTTCTTCTCCACTTCAACGAAACAGTGGGACTGAACGATGCCCAAGCCGGCTGGATCGTCGGCGCATTCACGGGCGGCATCACGCTGGCCATGTTCTTCTTTGGGGAGCTGGCGGACCGGTGGGGTATCCGAACCGCTCTCATTCTCTCGCTCGCCTTGATGGCGATCGGCCGTTTTCTCCTGGCCGCCTCCGCCGGTTTCGGGGGAAACGGTATCTGGTCCCCCGTCTTCTTCGCATCCACAGGCGGTCTTTTCATCGTCATCCTCGGTTACGGGATGTTCCAGCCCGCGGAGTATTCGGCTGTCCGGAAATTCACGACGGCCAAAACCGCGGCGATGGGTTACGCCATGCTGTACGCCGTCAATAACCTCGGCGGTTTTCTCCCCGGCATCATTTCACCGCCACTGCGTGCTTCAGTAGGCATCACGGGCGTTTTCTGGGTTTACACCGCCGTCTCCGTCTTGGGGGCATTTCTCATCGTCATCCTCCTCTCGAAAAAAGCCCTCGAACAGGCGACAGCGGAGACGGGGGCAGATGTCGTGTTCGAAAGGGGCAAGCGAACGCGCCCGCCTTTCCGTTTCCGCCAATGGCTCAAGGAACACCCCCTGCGCGACCTCCGCTTCTCCTTTTTCATCTTCGCGCTCATCCCCGTGCAGACCCTTTTCGCCCACCAGTGGCTGACTATGCCGCCGTACGTATCCCGCGCTTTCCCCGGCTGGGTGAGCGAGAACATGGAATTGTTCGTCAACCTCAACCCCATCCTCATTTTCGTCCTCACGCCGACTGTCGCTGCTCTGACATCGAAAATCAACGTGTACAAGATGATGATCGCGGGAACAGTGGTCATGGCCGCGCCGACATTCCTCCTCGCGGGGGGCCCCCATATCGGTGCGCTCTTCGCCTATATCCTCATCCTCTCCATCGGCGAGGCGATGTGGCAGCCGAGATTTCTCCAACTGGCCGCGGAGCTCGCCCCCGCTGGGAAAACGGGGCAGTACATGGGCATCGCCCAATTCCCCTGGTTTTTAACGAAAGTCCTCACGAGCACCTATTCCGGCACCATGCTCGCGCGGTATTGCCCTGACGCCGGACCGCAGAACACAGGCATGCTGTGGTTCATTTACGGCTGCATCGCGATCCTCTCCCCTATCCTCCTCCTCCTGGCCAGAAAATGGATGGGGAATCGGCTTCAGGCTGCCCACGCTTAAAACCGACCGGCATTTCGCACCCGCATCGTCCCCGCAGGGAACGACGGAATGCCTGCGCTTTCAAGCCATCGTTTTCGCGGCCGTTGCGTTCTCATGAACGAGGGGTTCCCCTCGAAGAGGAACCCCTCGTGTATCGACCGAGTACGGCTCGTTGGCTCAAGGGCTCGTCCGGCATGAGAGGACCGGAGGGACCCCCGAGCCGTGACGGTTACTTCTTGTCGACGTTCACCTCCGGGCTTTTCTCGCGGACGATCCCGAACACCTGGAGGAAAGCCTCGGATTTCTTGGTCTTGATACGAAGCGAACCGTTGAGCTGACCCTTGTATTCCGGCGTGAGCGTGACGGAGATTTCCTTTTGCTCGTTCGGTTTCAAGGTGAACGGCGTGGTCGGCGTGATGACGGAGTGAGTCAGCGGGATGGCGACCGTCGTCGAGCCCCCCGCGACCATGCTCGTGTCGGCGTAAGAGGTCGCCGAAAAGGGGATCTCGAGAATCTCGAGCGGTTCGCCCGTCATGTTCTTGATCGTCGCCTTGCCTGTGATCGGCTTCCCGACTTCCGCTCCGAGGAGTTGGATGTACTGCGGTTGGATGTCGAGTTCCGTCTTGACATCGGCCGAGAAACGCAGGATGGTGTGAGGATCCGTCTTCCCCTTGAGCATGACGGTGACGGTCTTGCTCGTCTTGCCGCGCGTACCTTTCGGAGGGGTGAACTTGACCTGGATTTTCGCTTCGCCGCCGGGCTGGATCACTTTGTCGGACAGGACCGCCGCCGTGCAGCCGCAGCTCGGGCGGACGTTGTCGATCTCGACGACTTCCTTGCAATTGTTCTTGAAAACGAATGTGTGTTCCACTGTCTGGTCGGCATCGATGGTCCCGAAATAATAATCCGAAGTCCCAACCACCTGGAAGCATGAAAAGGGTTCGTTGCCGCTCTGCTGGGCGGCAAGTGGGACGGACAAAGCGACCGCCGATGCAGCGATGAGCATGAACATGAAAAACGGTTTCATAGGACTACTCCTCGATAATGATTGATTCGGCATTTCTCGCATGTATGGATGTGTACAGTTCTGGTCTCAAGGCGTCCCGGCAGTCTCCCGATTCCGCACGACACCGACGACGGGGATACGGATTTCCGATTTCGGGAGCGCGATACGAACGTGGCCGTTGATCTGACCCTTCGCCCGCGTCGCGAAATCCAGCGTCAATTCCGCCCGGCCACCCGGTTCGATGCGTTCGGGCGTTATGCGAAGAGTGAAATCGGTCACGGGGGAAGAAACCACTCGGTCCGCATGGTAAGCGGCCCCGCTCGTCGTGTCGATATACTCCATCATGGCGGCGGAAATATTGTCGAAAACGATCGGCTCATCCGCGACGGATGTCACACCGGTCCGGATATGGACACTGTCCCCCGCCGTGACGTCGAAATGCAAAAGCATCGTGTCCGGTTTCACATCGCCGATAACGTTCGCACGCACCGTGAGCACCACGACACGTTCATTCTGCCCTTTGCCGACCAGGCGATACACCTCCACGGTTTTCTCCACGAGACCGAAAGTACCGGAGGGAGATGTGAATTCCACTGATAGGCTTCCCGATTTCCCGGGGGGAAGCACTGCGTCGCTGAGCAGCGCGGCTGTACACCCGCAAGTCGGTCGCGGAGGGAGAAGGCGGACGGTGTCACGGCCTTTATTGGTAAAAGTGAATATCGTTTTCACCTTCTCGCGCTGCTTCAGCTCCCCGAAATCATGGAGTGTGGAATCGAACACGAGAGTCTGGGAAAGTGCGCGAAGTGAAAACAGGAGGGTGAAGAGCGACGTTCGAACGATAGTCGTTTGCAATATCGGTGCAATCTTCACTTGAGAAAACCGATGTCTTTTCAAGGCGACACCCGTTCCCCTGGAAAAAGGACATCCAGTGAACGCAAACATCCCCGCAGATTGTCTCTTCATCGGAAAAATGTCCATGATAGGTATCATCCTCTCCCGAATTCATCGGGCATATCAATCGAAACTATCATGATACATATTCCGTTCCAAGTCAAATCCCTTTTCGGCGTGAACATTTATCGCCCGCTTCCGACACAGGGATTATCGTTCATGGGACAGGGAAACAGGGCTTGACTTTCGAAGCCGTATCTCGCGCAGGACGCTTTCCACCTCCGGTGCAGAGGGTCCGTCTCCATGATGCTGAAACGGAAAACTCTCCACTCGGAACAGTCACGTGGAAAATGAAGATGTCGCGGTGATACACATCCGTGCCGAGAGTGCACGTGATGTTTAGCGTTTCCGCATTACGCGGCGGCAGGGATCCCGGCGAGTTCCGCCCCGCGCTTCAATGCCGACTCGTTGAGCGGAAGAAGATGATGATGGCGTTCCGGGAGTACCTTGCGGAGAGCGTCAAGGACGGAATCGAAACAGACCGTTTGCCGCTTCGCCAAGAATGCCCCGAGGACGATCATGTTCATGATCTTTGTATTCTTCATTTTCACCGCTTCTTCGCTTGCCGGTATGGGGACGATTTCGATGTCCGTTCTCTTGGGAGGGTCGATGATGTTCGTACTGTCGTAGATCAGGGTACCGCCCGGTTTCACCGCTTTCTCGAATTTCTCCAAAGAGGGTTGGTTGAGTGCGACGACGGTATCGAATCGACCGATGATAGGGCTGCTGATAGGAGAGTCGGAAACCTGTACGATGCAATTCGCCGTACCGCCCCGCATTTCTGGACCGTATGACGGCATCCAACAAACCTCTTTCCCCTCGATCATCCCTGCGTAGGTGAGAACCTGCCCCATGGACAGGACCCCTTGACCGCCGAACCCGGCGAAAATGACTTCTTCAGTCATGGCTGCAAATCCTCCTTGGACGGAACTTTGAGATCACCAAGCGGATAGAACGGAAACATGTTTTCCACGAGCCATTCGTTGGCTTTCACCGGTGTGAATCCCCAGTTCGTCGGGCAGTTCGAGACGATTTCGACGAAGCACGTGCCGCGTTTCAGCTCCTGGTATTTGAAGCCGTTGATGATGGCTTTTTTCGCCTTCCGAACGTTCGTCGGTGTGTTCACGGCCTGTCGCGTCACGTAAAACGCCCCGGGCAACATGGCTACGAGATCCGTGATCTTGAGCGGGTTCCCGTTGAATTCTCTTTGCCGCCCATAAGGGGAAGTC
>JARYLZ010000029.1 GCA_029907355.1 Bacteroidota bacterium
GTCCCCTATACCTGCAGTCGCTCCCCGCCCGCATCTTCGAGACGCACTGAGGCTTGTTGAGCGGCATGTCGCCCCGTGCACTCGGTTTCCTTTGCGCTATCGCTCTGGTGGGCACGCCTCGACTTCACGCACAGGACGGAGCGGTCTTCGCGGAGGATTTCCGCTTCGGTTCCTTCACCCGGGCCGTGCGAATCGAGGCCGACCCCTTCGGCTGCGTCTACGTGAGCGACGCGGGAGCCCACACGGTCGTCAAGTATAGCCCCGATGGGACCATGCTCGCCACGGCCGGCGGACAGGGCTGGGGCATCATGCAGTTCGACCATCCCGCCGGCATCGACGCCCGGCTCGGCATCACGGTCTATGTCGCCGACCGCGGCAACAACCGCATCGTGCGCCTCGACCGTTCCCTCGCCCCGATCGGGACGTTCTCGACGCGTGACGACCCATCCGCGGGACTGTCCTTCGGTGACCCGCTCGACGTCGTCATCACGAAACGCGGTGATCTCCTCATCCTCGACGGCGAGAACGTGCGCATCGTCGCCACAACCGGCTTCACCGCGGCCGAAAAGGCGTTCGGGGGCATCGAAGCAGGCCCCCTGCGCCTCCGAAAGCCTGTCGCCATGGCACGAAGCGAAGACGACCGGATCTTCGTGCTCGAACCCGACCGCGTCCTCGTTTTCGACGTCTTCGGGAACCCCCTCTTCTCCTTCGCGTATAAGGTTTTCGAAGACGCGAGGGGAATCGCCTGCCGGGATGACCGTATCGCCGTCGTCACCCCCACGGAGCTGTTCCTCTTCACGACGGAAGGGGAGCTCCTTCAGCGCGTCGCCCGTGAGCGCTTCGTCTTCGCCGGCACGACGGGAACGTTCGAGGACGTCGCCCTCACGGGCACGCGGCTCTACCTTCTCACCGCGCAGTCGGTACTGGTGTTCCCCCGCATTCCATCACTCAATTCTTCGGAGGATTTATGGCATACGGATTGAACAGGGCGCAGCTGATCGGGCGGGTCGGCACGGACCTGGAACTCAAGTACACGGCGAACGGCATACCGGTCTGCAATTTCCGCCTCGCGACGACGATGCGCTACAAGACGCAGGATGCAGACGCATCCACGGATCGGACGGAATGGCACAACATCGTCGCGTACCGCAAGGCTGCGGAGATCATCAAACAGTATGGGAGGAAAGGCGGCCTCATGTACATCGAGGGGAAACTGCAGACGCGGAGCTGGGACGACAAGAACCACCCCGGCGTCAAGCATTACATGACCGAGATCATCGTAGACGATTTCATGTTCCTCGAACCGAGGGGGAACGGAGGCGCGGAACCCCCACCGGTTGTCGACACCGATGATATGGAACGAGGTACCCCGCTTCCTCCCGAAGGGGAAGACCTTCCCTTCTGATAATGCGTGTCTCGACAAGTCAGGCGGCGCGTTCCTCCGGATCGCGCCGCTTCGCGTTTCCGGGGCTTGTATATGCTTTGTTTCAGCTCTGAAACCGCATCTCTGCGGCCGGGCGGGTACGGCACTAAAAAACCGCTTCTCTGCGGATCGGCCGCATGTGTGACGGCGTCAGCGCTCCATTACGACCCCAGAAAACAGCAGTCGAATGGACTTCCCAAGTCTCCGCACAAGTCTCCGCACAGGAGGGCATGTCCTTCGCTGCAGAACCGGGGTAAGGGAGTGGCGGGGGAACGCGATATCGAACAACCTGCCCCGTCGGGCACGCCATCGCGAAACGCGCTTCGACTTCGCCGAGCAATCGCACTCCATGCGTGGAAGCGTGGGGCGTACAAGCGCGGAGCGGGTCGAGGGCAATCGCCGTCCACACGGGCTTGCCGGCAACAGCAGGGCTGTGCATGCCTCAGCGCCGCACGGATGCCGGTTCCCGGGCAAACCGTACTCCCTCGTCTCGTTTGGGAGCGTCAACCGGTGAAACGACAGCCGGTCCTGCCCGCCGCAGACCCGATGTTGACTCGTGTCGCCGCCGAACCTACATTTGCTCTGGAGGACGCTTAGCTCAGCTGGTCCAGAGCGCACGCTTCACACGCGTGAGGTCATAGGTTCAAATCCTATAGCGTCCACGGAATAGGCCGGTTGAAAACCGGCCTTTTTTCGTTCCCGACCTCGAGCAACACTCATTGAGTAATGCCTGGAGCGCTGGGAACTTCATTCCAACCTTGCGGCATGGCAACGGCGGGGCGTCGCACGTTTTTCAACGGGTCATACATTCGTAAGGCAGAATTCCTCTTTCAGTAACAAGGATCACCCCCTAAGCGGCACCGCTCCGAAACGAGATCTATATACAACTCCGTATACATTGCTCATGGATATTGGTAGAATTCTTCATGGCATAATACTGTACAAGGGAAACACTCGTTCCAGAAAATTTCCCACTGCAAAAACGGAAACGAGATGCAACGTGAAATGCTTATTCCCTGGTGTGATGAAATTCACTCATGCTGAAAGAAAGAAGGTTTCTCGATTCAAGAATGGAGTGCCTCATGTGTTGCCTAATGCTAGGAATGGGAACACAAGCTCACTTGGATATGTTCCAAATCCGTTTGCATCCCTTGAGTTCTGATAAGACACACAATGAGCAGGAGACTGACGCACAGGCAAATCCATCCCATCAACCCATACCCAAGCAGGGTTATCGTGGGCACCAGGAGAATCTCAGGCACATCGATTCATACTCCCACAGGCTCACCGTTGCGTATGCCCATCGATGCGCTCCTGGGGTATTTCCCGATGTCTCGAAGGGAGAGCCTCTTCTGTGAGTTTGCGCGCAGGTATGCGTTGAAATCGGATTCTTTCACCCGCTGTTCAGAGCAGTGATCAAGCTCCCCGGTATCTCTTAAACCGTGAAAGATGCAAACAGCCCGCCCCCCGGCTCGAGAATGGCATTGTGTATAGGACTGCCCGAATACTCGGACGCCGGATGGTTGATTTACGATCCTCTTTCAGCGGTTGGAAGGAACGTCCGACTCCATGCATCCGCTCAACCCCTCGTTTCGGGATGGTCATCCGATGAATACCGCCGATATGTATAAGACACCGCTCCTATCCATGATCCGATCGGACGTGTCGCTCCGTGCTAGAAGGTTTGCAATTCGGCCGGCATTAGTAGAAAGTGACGCCGCTCTCGAAAGGGTCTACCAGCTCATCAATTTCTTCGTACATACCGGTGCCCTGCGGAACGAGACGAAGGCTTGGATCACTCACCAGACCCATGATGGTTCTCATGACGAGGTTAAGTTTGTACCGCCTGCCTTCTTCGTCCGTGAAATCGATGCCGGGCATGAGAAAACGCCGCAAATTGACGCGGCCTTGGAGGTCCTGGATTGCCTTTTCAGGGTCAGTATCCACCTCGATCCCGAGGGCAATACGTTTGCCGTAGGCGATTCTCAGCCTCGCGGTAATATCCTCAAGCAGAACCTCGCGCAGGCGCGGCTGGTCGGGCAGCAGCCAACAGCACTTGACGGCTTGTTCGCCTTCTTTCACTTCGATGCAGTCCGTGGCGAGCAGTTCCACCGTCGAACCGTCGAGCATGTGCGCAGTGATAGTCATGGGACACCTCTTTGGAGTTATACAATGGTTGCTTTTCTCGATCGACCGGCACGAGCCCACATCGGTATCGGCCTTCTCGTACCGCGTGTGGTTCACGGTCACCGAGTCATGTATTTAGTCAGCATATTCCGTGCCATCATTAGGCTGGAACGTTGCCGTTTTCCCCTTACCCGACCGGTGATTTCAGCCCGGCAGATCCTTGCCGGAACTCTTTCGGAGAACTCTTCCAGAAGGTGAAAGTGATGTTACGCTTCATCTATAAACAGCACCCAATGGGTTCCCGATTACCGTCATCACTCCCCCTGCCGGGGGATGCTATGCTTCTCGTGCCCCGGCCGCTCGAGTGCCTTGTCCGCAGTTCCGTGAATACACGACGCGATGTGCCAAGGCGTGCGCATACCGGCGTTTGAATTCTGCGGGATTCACAGAGGCAGGAGCAGGCCGATCCGCTGACGAGGCTTCGGCGGCGCGATTCCCAATGACTGCCCGGAACGAAACGGCTTAGCTCCACCTATACTCGGAGAAAACGATTCGGTACAAAGGCGCGGGCGTTTTGCGGTAGAGTCCCATCCGCATGAGCCGAAGCGAGAGAGCAACAATTCCCTGCGGGCCTGCACGGTCATCGGCGCACCGGCGCAACCCAATGGGCAGGGAATCCGGATGTCTCGGTGAACAGCAGAACACCCGCATGATTGGCACTGCATTCAATATTCTTGGGCCGTGGGGAATGCCGGTTCGCGTTGCGCTCGATGGGTTGGTGCGTTCATTATTCCCATCGCGCGGTCGGACGGCATACATTCGCAGGGCGGGCACCGACGTTCCACATCGGTTGCTGCACCGCCGAATTCCCCGTCTTCTCCCCATGCTTTTCTCCAGGGAGGAGCGGCATATTCCGGAGCGGGGTAGTCTCCTGGTTCCCCGTTTCCTCCTGCGCTCCGTCAGCGCGTAATCCGGATTTTCGAACGGATCAGTGCCATGACATGGTTCTCGTTCACCCTCTCGTCGCAGAAGCGGCACGCGTCGAGTTTGACGATTCGGCTCGCGATATCCGTGGAATCCTCGCGCAGCTCCTCCGCAGCGCCGAGGGTATAGATGCAAACGACGCGTCCGCACCGGTCGCAGTAACCGGCAAGTGCGCGCGAGCGCATGAGCAGGCCACGGCACTTCTCGCAGAGAAACGGCCGCGGGATTCTTTCCACGAAATCGCCGGCGTCACCCTTCCCGTTCAAGCACACGCCCACGGCAGAGCCGCAGAGCGTGCAATAGGCAACCACATACTGTTTCTCCATGTTTCCCTCCCTCCGGCAGAGGACTCTTGCCTTTCTCTGAGTAATGGATTCTCCGATCAAATTTTCTTGTTGCAAACAGTATGCCACGTTATTTCCACCCTGCGAGACGAGCGGAATGAAAAACGGGCTTGTACTTTCCAGAGGGAAAGGAGGAAAAACCCCTGGATTTCCAAGCCCGCTTATTCAATGGCCATGCATGGATGCCGATTCGAACAGGATGGTATAGCCGTTTCCCGGCTTTCCTGTATGCCCTCACATTGGTTCAATACAGTGTTCGTACGGCGATCCTCCCAATGTCTAACGCGGATGGGCAACGATATGATGCGAATCGGACAATCGCCGTTGTGTTACCCTTTTACCATAGGCATCATCGAAAACGAGATGTTTCCGAGGTTTGCGGCATATACACATCTCGGGAGCCCCGTTGCAGAGATATCTTCCTCCATTCCTCATCTCCGTCAATCTGCTGCCAGGGATTCCGGGTTGCAATACCGGTCTTACCCTGTCTATAAAAACCACCGGACCTTTCTCCCTACGCGTATTTTTCTCCCCACGAGGAACAAATTCGCCAGGTGCTCCAGATACTTTTTCGATACCTGCACCGCGGTCACACGGATATACGATGCATTTCGAAAATCCAGGAGCTCGTACGCGACTTCGAAGGAAATGGGCTTTTTTTCTTCATGGAAATGGAAACACCCTTTCACAACGCCTTCGGCGAAGTCCCATTCGTACAACTCGAACTTCCCGAAGCCGTCCAAGAAACGGTTAACCTTCCGGACGACGAACAGTTTCGTGAACGCATGGAACATGGCGTTGCTCGCAGCAGGTTATAGAGTTGCTCGCTCTTCCGAAGCGGCTCTCTCCTGATTCTTTTTGTCGGCAATGTCGAGGAAGTGCGCCATCCTATCCGGCATCTCGTTAGGAGAAAAATTTCATTTGCGGAATGGGTATTCCACGGATGGGCGGGATCACTTCCGCGAGGAGCCGAAAATTTTCTTAGCAATCTTTCCAACCAACCTGGTAGAGGACGCGTCTATTGCCCCTCCAATGATTCCGCCGACGAACGGCACAGCCTTGTGTAAATTCACAGCTCCTTTTGTACCGAACTTCGTTAAGAGGCGAAAACCGACCTTCTTATTTATGGCGATGATTATTCTGGCCGGAATCTTCTTCAGGAGTTTCATGGGAAGTTTTTTCCCGACTGTTAACCAGATTTTTTTCAACCCGGTGAATGCCGATTCCCCGCAAAGGCAGACGTACACGAACGTCCTCACGATGTCGTTCTCCGGATGATAACCGTACATGCAAGCGATCACGATACCCGTCTGCAGGTGGATAAACGTCACGCTCGCGAAATTTGTCGGGAGTGTAATCGGGAGAGTCGGCAGACCGCCCAGGCCGGTAATGAAACCGCACGCGCCGCTCTTGAAAACCTGACGGCGGATGAATCGGTCCACCTTCTCATCCATCGTTCCCTCTCCGGCAAGGCATTCTTCCGCGATTTCTTTGGCGGATTTAAACCATTGGGAACCATGGGCGGCTTTGCCGTAGAGCCAATCCAAGGCTTTCATCAGGATATGAGAGTTTCTTTCGTCCCTAAGGTTATTCGAGTTTTTCCGTTCTTTGACATGTGTCAATCCCTCTTCTATGAGAACTCGGTAAAACCTTTCGAACCTTCCGGCGAACGCCCTTTTCTTTTCCGTTCTCTTTCTTATTGAATCTACAAATACTATGCCAAGACTACAAATATCGTACCAAATTTTTTATTAAAACACAATAGGTATATCGGCTTCGAACTCTATTTCCCGCGAAATAACGCCGTTTTTAACGATATTTTGGAGCGGATGGACAAATATTTTTTCTTTAAAAAATTCCGGCGCCTCTTCCATTTTCCCCAATTACCGGATTCGCTCTGTTTGAGCCGTCCAAGAGTTCCTTTTCTCTCTACCTCTTCGCACCGGTTCTCCTTTGTGGGAATAGGGCGGGAAAAAGCATCGCTCAATACCGTTCGTTTTCGGTAAAGTGCGAGCACACCGAATAGGAGCAGCACGCCGCTGCATGTGATCTGTTTGGGAATCCCCTTAAAAGCGAGTTTGAAGCGAACAACAGGCCGCTGAAGGGACGGCCGCTCTTTCACCGGACACTGAAACAGGGCTGTTGTGCGACAGATTTCACGAGGGAAAGCGCCCGTAACGGACGGGCCATATGGGTGGAGCTTGCCGGTGGGAAAACCTCTCGTTCAATGGAGGGTGGACCGTTCCCGCAGGCGTCCCTTCCTTTCCCTCGTTTTCTTTCCCGCTTGCTCGTCCTATATGTTTTTCCCTCGCAGCCTTTGCCGACTCTCGGAGGGGCAGGACAAGCGTACCTATCCTCTCTCAACGGGAAATATCCGCGATGCGCATCATGGTGAGAACGTGCGATGCTCACCGCCTTCTGGGCCTCGGCCGCCCCGAAGAAATGGCGGGGATCATGAAATTCCGTGAGGTCGAACGGATTACTGTGCGGAGGGACCCCTTCCCTTTTCCCGAACCCCGGCCGTAGCTGCTTTCGATACGCCGGTTTCCGTTCTCGTTTTCTTTCCCGCGACGGGCTGGGTGCATACTGGTTAGAGCGCATTCCCGGCCCGATGGGGCGGCTGCCTTTTTCGTAGCCCGCAAGGCGGTAGCGGTTCATGGCAGACGAAAAGATCCGGCAGGAGCCCGTTCCGCCGTGTGGCACCGGGCATTCGAATATTTCTACTCCTCCACAGCCTCGCGGTGCGGTATTCACCTTCATCTTCGCTGAGTAATCTTTTCCGCGTGAGTTCTTTTCCATTTTCCCGACACGTTTCCCGTCATCGACCTCATTGCCGGGCATCTTGCCGCAAGGTACTGTAGGCAGGCTTGCCGGCATGCCGCTCGCGCAATGGGCGTATCCCCGTATGGGCCTTACGGGCCGGTTTTTTCCTCGTTATGGACTGGTCGTGCCTATCGGTACTTGTGTCCGCCGCTTGGGAGAAGCGCCTCCCCGTTGCTCTTATCCTGCCGAAAACGCCCGAAACGGCAATCGGATTCCTCGGTGCGTCTGGTCGCCCGTTTTCTTCTCTTTCCCTTCCCTTTCTTCCTTTCCCCTGCTCCCACTCTCTCGCCCTCGGGAATTTTTTACCAGCACACATTATTCCAACGCCGCTATCCCCATTGTACACGTTTTCACGCGCATCTCAGTCTCGGGAAAGGTGTCTTTGCGTTCCTCTTATACCGGCCTTTCGACTTTCATGTTCCGGATCCATGATGATTTATCAAAGACTATTTATGTCCGTATCAAACAATGATACCGTTTGGGCTGGTGCATAATAGCCTGATGCGGTGATCGTATCCTCACAATCGTTTTCCCATGTTTTTCAAGATGGGAGAAGAGAATACGTGCCAGTCTATGCATCGGGGCCTTCCCCGCATTCGTATTCTCTTTCCTGGGATTTACAGATGCATACGAGAGCATGCGTACGAGACCGATTTCCGGATAAAGAAATCGCACGCGTGAGATGGTGTAACGAAGCGTCGCAATAGCTTGAGACCCGTCGAAGGGGGGGTATGGGCCCCCTCTTCCCATCACGCAACGATTGCACGACATACCACCTACCGCCGGCATACGACAATGCCTGCATAAACGATTACAAGTCCGACGTACCGGTAAGAGCATCGGGGCAACCTGCCTCGGGTAAGACCGGCCGAATTGTCCGCGTCACGATTTCACCATGGCATGGCGGGCCTTTGCCATAATTCTCATGGTTGCATTGTATAAGCTCTCTCTGGCTTGGGTGAGTTCAACACGGTAAAGAATCCCCTATTCCGTAAATGTAGATCTTTACCGCTTACCCGATTTGTGTTGTGGTTACAACAGAGGAACGTGTCGGGTATCCTTTTTCGCCGTCTCAATCCATGTGATCGGTTTTGCCGGCATTAGGGAGTTTCTTTTGCGGTCGGAATTGAAGATCTCCGAGTTGTTTATTCCCGCAACGGCGACATTCGTCGGATACAACGATTCTGTATCCAATGGGTATGAGATCCGGCATACCCTTTTCCAACAAACAGCGCGTAATACCTGTTACCACAAAGTACGTAAATATCTTACCGGTTTTCGAGCATAATAGATAAATACCGCCCTCACTCTCCGGCTTTGCAGGCATTGTAAACACATGTAGGAGGGTGAAAATCATTTTCCAAAACATGTTCGGCCAACGATATGGTTCTGCTTTTTCACAAACGGCACAGAGTGACATATGCGCCGCATGAATATGCTTGTTCATTTGCTCACTTCATATTGAATGACCACCCATTAACCGTCATAATTCCACTATGGTGCGATTAACAGGTATCCTCGGACTATGACCCGTCAATACCCCCGTACTGGGATCACAATTCCACTATGGTGCGATTAACAGCCCCGGTGAACAGTTGCTCGAAGTGATTCTGTTCACCCGTTATCACAATTCCACTATGGTGCGATTAACAGTGGGGAAATGTACGACGTAACGGTTGCCCCCAAGAGGAATCACAATTCCACTATGGTGCGATTAACAGGCGGCCCAGGCCGCACTAGAAAAGTCCCGGTGCTACATCACAATTCCACTATGGTGCGATTAACAGTGGTCACGAAAGCTGATGATGGCGTTGTCGAATTCACATTTATCACAATTCCACTATGGTGCGATTAACAGCGCGGGGGTTAGCGGTTGATAAATCGCTTCGGATCGTCTTATCACAATTCCACTATGGTGCGATTAACAGGAAGCTGCTCTTCGGTCAGACGACCGACGAGCGGCAACATCACAATTCCACTATGGTGCGATTAACAGGGAATGTGGAGTATAATCTCACATATCCCCCAGAAACACATCACAATTCCACTATGGTGCGATTAACAGGCAGGAGCCCGTCATGCAGATTCGCTCCGGGAACTATTCCCATCACAATTCCACTATGGTGCGATCAACAGGGGGAAAGTCCCCAGGAAGGGGAAGGAAACAATGAGGTCGAATCACAATTCCACTATGGTGCGATTAACAGTGCCGCACCGATCCTCTTCTGAGGTCGGCCGTCCGGTAGGATCACAATTCCACTATGGTGCGATTAACAGCGATGGACTGGTTGCAGAGAGTCGATGAAGACACCCGGCAGATCACAATTCCACTATGGTGCGATTAACAGACATGCGCCGTGATTACACGACGCAGAGCGGTCCCTCCATCACAATTCCACTATGGTGCGATTAACAGACCGTCCAGATAGGGACGGATGTGACGGAGTTCACCATATCACAATTCCACTATGGTGCGATTAACAGTCATCCGCAAGCTCTATGAGACGCCGATCTATGGAGCACGATCACAATTCCACTATAGTGCGATTAACAGTATTTTCGTAATAGTTCACCAAACGAAAAATCAAGGAGAAATCACAATTCCACTATGGTGCGATTAACAGTACGGGTCGCGGCGGTAAGAAACAGACCGGACCAAAAAATCACAATTCCACTATGGTGCGATTAACAGTTGTCCTCCTTTTTTGAATAACTTGTTTTGAATAAAAATCACAATTCCACTATGGTGCGATTAACAGCCCATTGATGCCTACCTCAATCTCCTCCATTCATGGCATCACAATTCCACTATGGTGCGATTAACAGTCGATATCGATCCTCTGGATGACGAATATACCTATTAATCACAATTCCACTATGGTGCGATTAACAGCTTAATGGGGAATTTTACGTTAACGTCAGCGGGATACTATCACAATTCCACTATGGTGCGATTAACAGGGGCCGACGGCGAGAAGCACGGCCTTGTGGGCTTCGTAGAGATCACAATTCCACTATGGTGCGATTAACAGTTGTGGGATATCGAACGTACCCGCCGCGGCCTTCCGGCGATCACAATTCCACTATGGTGCGATTAACAGTGATAAGACCGGCAGCAATGATTCGCTGCCGAGTCTCAATCACAATTCCACTATGGTGCGATTAACAGTGCAAACCGCTCAAACCGCCGGTCAAGTTCCCTCCAAATAATCACAATTCCACTATGGTGCGATTAACAGGAGGTGCGCATGGCACGGAAAAGCTCTCCTTGCAACGGATCACAATTCCACTATGGTGCGATTAACAGAGATTCTAAAGGAGGTAAAAATGGACAACGAACAAGTAATCACAATTCCACTATGGTGCGATTAACAGGCAGGCGGGCAAGTATAGCGAACTCAAACTCAACATTATCACAATTCCACTATGGTGCGATTAACAGGCTCTACTACGGAAAGGAGAGGGAGCCGATAGGTCCATTATCACAATTCCACTATGGTGCGATTAACAGTGCCGCGTCCTGTCTGGATTGCGGCGCGTGAGCATTGCATCACAATTCCACTATGGTGCGATTAACAGTCGATCAGGAGGGATATCATGTGCTTCTCTTGGTCATCACAATTCCACTATGGTGCGATTAACAGCCTTCGCATACTGGTGCTGGCGCGAGGCGTACCTGCTCTATCACAATTCCACTATGGTGCGATTAACAGCCACAATACACCCTGTGGAACATCGAAGTTACTCGCCGATCACAATTCCACTATGGTGCGATTAACAGGCATATTCCCCCTATCAAGCCCTCGAGGCCGTCCTTGCATCACAATTCCACTATGGTGCGATTAACAGTCCTGCTGATAGGCCCCTTTAGCGCAGGTCCACGCGACTTATCACAATTCCACTATGGTGCGATTAACAGCTGAATATATCCAAAGCCGCTGTTCGAAAATCTATAATCACAATTCCACTATGGTGCGATTAACAGATATTTTTTCAGCGCGTCAAGTTCTTCGTGCTTGAGCGCGAATCACAATTCCACTATGGTGCGATTAACAGTTCTCTTGGTCACTCCCGAGGAACAAGCGCTTCTTTCAGATCACAATTCCACTATGGTGCGATTAACAGCGGCCACTCTTAAATTCAACGGAGGATGCCATGATCAATCACAATTCCACTATGGTGCGATTAACAGGGTAGATTGGTTCAGCATCCCGGCCTTCCATGTATGAATCACAATTCCACTATGGTGCGATTAACAGAAGAGGGGAGTACGATGTGATGGATGCGGATACGGGCGAATCACAATTCCACTATGGTGCGATTAACAGTGAGTCTAGGTTTTTTAAAGAACTGGGCTACAATACCGTATCACAATTCCACTATGGTGCGATTAACAGATAGATAATTCGGAAGATAATGCGGAGCCTGTCTGCCAATCACAATTCCACTATGGTGCGATTAACAGGGCGGGGGAAGTTCGTCCCGTGGCGACGCCGTCATCATCGCATCACAATTCCACTATGGTGCGATTAACAGCAAGACATATGCAGGTCAAGACATACGGGAGACAGGCCGATCACAATTCCACTATGGTGCGATTAACAGTGGCCCCCGGCCTCGAGTTTACTGCCGAAATCAATGGATCACAATTCCACTATGGTGCGATTAACAGGGCGCCGAATCTTGGGCGGGAACCTCTCTTGGATCAAGTCGATCACAATTCCACTATGGTGCGATTAACAGTGTCCATCCAGATTCGAACGGCCTCAACTAGACCGGGAAAATCACAATTCCACTATGGTGCGATTAACAGATGTCAAGGCTGCGGGACAAAAAAAACACCGCCTACCATCACAATTCCACTATGGTGCGATTAACAGTGAGGGGAAGGAAGAAAATAAGGTTGAGGTGGCTACCTATCACAATTCCACTATGGTGCGATTAACAGCACTGATAAAATGCTTGACTATTCTTTCCAGCCGACTACTATCACAATTCCACTATGGTGCGATTAACAGGGATCGTTGCCCTATATAGAGTGGTCGCCCGGCGGGATATATCACAATTCCACTATGGTGCGATTAACAGACTCTGATGGGCGAGGCCGTAGGCTACGCGGGCGGCTACATCACAATTCCACTATGGTGCGATTAACAGCTCTCGCCGGATAACTACGAGCTCTTCCCTGTGGAACGATCACAATTCCACTATGGTGCGATTAACAGCTATGGATACGTGGTCACTACGTCGCGCGTGCTATCGGTATCACAATTCCACTATGGTGCGATTAACAGTGGTTTTGGCGGCCGAATCCGGAAACAAAATTCCCGCCATCACAATTCCACTATGGTGCGATTAACAGAGTTCAAATTCAGCCTATTTTCCCAAAAAATCAAGGTGTTTTCGACCTAAAACGTCGTCGACCCCATAAGCGGTGAGAAACCCGGGGGGATCGACGGCAGATTATGGCCTTAGAGAAAGTTGCTCGGTCCTTCTTCTCTCTTACCGAGCTGTTTTTTCACGACATAACTCTCGTCAGGGAGGATGTAGATGATCAGTGAGTCGCCTTCTTCCTCTTCGACATACCGCCTTACTTCCCGAATGAGCCCTTCCAACTGCTTCTCCGTCAACTCGCCCTCGAACACCGACCTCTGTTTCCACGTCAGGTATCGGCGCATGACTTTAAGGGTTTTCGGGTTACGCTTGATGGCGACATCGTACACGGCAATGCAGTACATGGCAGGCCGTTCCTTTCCCCATCTTCCTCACCACAATGCGGCGAACGGTTTGTATTCCTCGTCCCCCAGGAGATGCTTTACCAGCTTGTAGCACTCAAGCCGGATCAGGCGCCGGTACGAGACGGCCCTCCCCAACCCCCGGTGCTCGACGACGGTTTTCATCTTCTCCTCGAACGCCTCCACGACGGTTTTCCTTCCCCTGTCGTTGAGCAGGCAGGCCCCGTTCTCCCGCCGGAAATCCTCCGGCCCAACCATCTGCCGGTTGACCAGAGAGAACACGAGGCGGTCGGCGTACAGGGGTTTGAAGACCTCGGCGATATCCAAGGCCAGCGAATGCCGCCTCGCGCCCGGCTCATGCAGGTACGAGAGCGTCGGGGAGAGCTGGGTCCGGTATATCTCGGAGAGGCAGGCGGAGTATACCAGCGCGTTGCAGAACGAAATGAGCGCGTTCACCTCGTTGTCCGGCGGGTGCTTGACGCGCCCGCGGAACTCGAACCGGCCCTCGAGGACGGCGGGGAACGCCTCGTAGTACGCCGCGCGGGCGGAGCCCTCGACGCCGCGGAGCTCGGGGATGTCCTCTGCGCTCCCCGCGGCTTCGACCGCCGCCTCCACCCGCTCCCTCTGGGCAGTGCACGCGCGGCCGCGGTTCTCATAGTAGCGCAGGGTGCGCGCCATGTTCCGCACTGCGCCCGCGACGAAGACACGCGCCAGGGCAAGCCTCTTCCCCGGATCCAGGCAGTGCGCCGCCTGGGCGAGCAGGAGCTTCCCCGCGTGCAGGTACTCGCGCGGGTAGTAGCTCCCCGCATATTGCCCGTAGTGCGTGTAGACGTGCAGGGGGATGGCCGCCTGCCCGAGGAACCGCAACGCCTGCGCGTTCAACGTGATCGAACCGAACACGTGCAGGGAGTCGACATCCGCGATGGGGATGCGCTTCGCCGTCCCTGCGGCGCCGTCCTCGCCGCGGAGGTCGATGACTTCCTCGTCCGCCGTGTCCGAGGGGGTCTCGTAGCCCGGGACATACGAGGAGTCGCGGGGGAGAAAAGCAATCGTGTTGTCCCGGCGGTGTATCGCGCCGGTGGAGAAAATATAGTAGGGTCGTTTCATCGTGTCCTCCTCATATTCTTCCGTTTTCGTTTTCTCACCCGTTTCCCGTGTTTCCCTTTACGCGCGGCAGATCGGCGCGACGGGACAGCGCGAACAACTCGGCGCCATGCCGTTCCTGGGCGGCGGGGCGGGAAACGCCGCCGTGCGCTCGATGGCTGGGAGAACCGTGCGCTCGAGCTCGCATTCCTCCTCGCCGTTCGGCGTGAACACCGCCGCCGTCTCGCCCGTCTCGTCCACGCATTCAATGGTTCGGACAGGAACCCCCATCGCGCGGAGCGCACGCGCAACGTACGCGGCCTGCAACGCCGCGCCGTCCATCTCGGAAGAGGGGCAGCGGATGACGGCATGGGCGCGTTCTGCGTCGACGCGCAGCAGCCCGTCCACGAATGCGGCTTCGCCATCGTCGCTCCGCGCGCCCGGCATGAGGCCTTCGCCGTCGCACACGATCCCCGCGGCGAGGAACCACAACCTGCGCGGGCACACAGCCGCAGCCCGAAGGAGTTCGCTACGCATGGCAAACCTCCCCGAGGATCCGGGCGGGCCTGCCGCACCCTCCCTCGCCCAACCGCCAGGCCGCGCGAAGTTCCCCCACTACCCGCCGCAGGCGGGCATCCGTCGACGGGTCGACCGGAATTTCGTTTCCCAGGGCGGCTTGCCGAACGGCCATGACCACGGCGGCCTCGAGTTCCCCCAACGATTGGTTGTGCCGCCAGTGCCAATATGGACCACAGCCGACCCCGGTGGTGTGGCTTTCTGTATCGGGTGTTTCTCTATACGAGGTGATGCTCATGACCTCGTACGCCGAACAGCCTGTTTCCTCGCCGTAGGTGATCTTCATCACGTTCATCCCGTTCGCACAATAGGTGAGAACGGCTCGCCCGTACTCCTCGTATTCTTCCTGGGCGGCCACCGGTCCGCCCCAAACGGCAGCGAGAGAGGTCACGGCGAGGCCGTGCACCCATCGCTTGTTCACGCGCGTGTACTTCGGCCCGATGACGCCGTGAACGCGCCGTTCCGGCGTAACCAGCAGGTGAAAGCCCTCCCTCCCCGCCGTCACGCCGAGCACGGCGCCGCTTAGCTGTTCGAACCTCGCGCGCGCCTCTCCTACCGAAATCGCCGGATCGAACTCCCCGCCAAGAAACGAGGTGAGGAACGCGAGCACCCAACCGGCGACCCCCTTTGGTCCTGGGATGACACCCGTGAACACGGGGAGGGAACCGCCCGTGGAAAAGACGACCGAATAGTCGTCCTTCCCTTTCCGGACCTGCATCTTGTCGAGAGGCACCCGGATAAGCTCGTCGTCGAATGCGCATTTCATGTCGAGAATGGACATGCCGTCTCTCCTTTTTTTCGTTTCGGGGAAAAGGAAAGAACAAGCACTATGCCGGTTTTTACGGTTGGCGATAGAAAGGGTAAAACCGCTTTTTTCGTGTCGAAATGCACGCTGGGCGCGCCAAGCGAAGTCTTCGCACGCCCCGCGTTCCAAGCGCGATTCGCAGGGCATCAAGTCTGCTTTACACCCATAACCCACCAATGCAGCGGGTGGCCGCAGCGTGGAGGAAAGCATGGGAAAACCGTATTGCCTATTTTCGGCAAGGGGTATTCATCCTTCTCCCCATCAAGCCGCCAATGTACCCAGAACCGGAGAGGGGCCATGCCGATGGACGCGTTGATTTCCCTGATGGGCGAACAGCCGATGCCGGCGCTTCTCCCGGCCAGGTTTTTAAAGGCCCCGAGGAACATTCTCGTGACTTCGGATGAGTTCCGCAGGCGGGTGGAATACGTGAGCCGATTGATCGATGGCGCGGAAATTGTCGAGGTCGAGCCCTACGACCTCGAAGGGGCGTACCGGAAAATCCGGGACGTCCTCGAGGGTTCGCGCGAGCCCGCTATCAACATGACGGGTGGGACGAAGATCATGGCGCTGGCGGCTTTCCACGCGGCGGGGGACAGGAAGTGCCGGCTCGTGTACATGACGACCGCGGGCGGCGCATGCACCCTCTCGTCCTACTACATCGGGAGGAAAATTATCCGGCTCGAGTCATCCGAGCCGCTCCCCGAACTGATCACGATCGACGACTACCTGCGCGCGCATCTGCCGGGGTACAGCATACGCCGGCCGGAGACCAGAGAAGACGGGACACTGCTTCCAGGGCACAAATTCGAGAAAGAAATCGCGCGCATCTTAAAATCTTCAGGCTTCGAGGTGCTCATTGGGGTTGAACCGGAGGGAATGGAAAAACAAGAGGAAATCGACCTCGTCGTGCGCCGGGGAAACGTGGTCGGCGTGGTCGAAGTCAAAGTCCATCGCCATGATAAATACGGCAAACCGAAAATACATCCAGAAGAAGCCTGGCACCCGAAGCGCGGCTATGAACAACTCCTCGCACTCTGCGCAAGGGAATACCTCGGCCTGGAAACGAAGAGAATATTCATCACCGACTATAAAAACGAACCGGAAGTGCGGACGTTCGGCGACGGGCATGGTATCCGGACCATCGAGCTCTGCTCCTGTTTCGGCGGTTCTTTCCCGCCAGGGGACAAGAGCGACGAGTACAAGCTCGTCCGTGAGATGAAGACAGCGCTCACCTAACGTGGGGGAGCGAAACGAGAGGGATACCGGGCGGTATGTTGTTCCGTCTTCCTCGATCACAATTTCTTTTCATAAAATAAATTTTTCTTTATATTCATTACGGTTTCCATTCCTCAGAGAACAAGGGCGATGGTTGAATCGGATCACGATCTCTTTTTTCCCCGCTCCGTGTTGGACGAGGCAAGGCGCGTCGCAGAGTGGAATTGTGGGAAATCGGCGCCTGATACATTCAATATCCTCATCCTCGGCGAGTCCGGGACGGGCAAGGAGAGGCTCGCAAGGTTTATCCATGACGAATCCGTCAAGCACGATAAAGGGGGGGGCAAGTTTCAGGTCATCCACTGCGCCGGCCTGCCCTCCTCTCTGCTCCAAGCCGAGTTATTCGGCCACGTGAAGGGGGCATTCACGGGAGCCGTGAAGGACCGGAAAGGGCTGATGGCCGAGGCGGAGGGCGGTACGCTGTTCCTCGATGAGATCGGCGATATACGGTTGGAGGACCAAGCCGTCCTCCTCCGCGTCATCCAGAAACGGGTCTACACGCCTGTGGGGAGCAACGTCCCAAAGACGTTGGATGCCCGTATCATTACGGCGACGAACAGGGACCTACCCCGTGACGTGAAAGAGGGCCGCTTCCGGGAAGACCTCTTCTACCGGATCCAACAGTTCACCCTCCGTCTCCCCCCCCTCCGCGAGACGCCCGACATCCTCGAGAGGATGGTGGACAAACTCTCACGCAATTTCGGGTACACGCTCACGGAAGGCGCAAAGCGGATAGCGCTCACCTATGGATGGCCCGGCAATAAGCGGGAGCTGGAGCACGCCCTCCGCCTGTTCCGTCTCTACCAGCAGGATGGCCGCGTGGGTGAGAACATTCTCCGCATGTACTGCGAACGGCACAACACACTGCCGCAGGATTCCTCCCCGAGGGGCACCGTACCAGCGGGCTTTGTCCTCCCGGACTGGCTCCGAAAAAGGGAAAGGGAATGGGTTGAGCTCGCCATGGAGCAGGCAGGCGGCATCCAGCGAAAGGCGGCTTCGCTCCTCGGCGTTTCGCCGCAGAACCTGAGCAATCGGCTCAGGAGCCTCGGCCTTCGCTGACAGCGGGCCATGGAAGGGGTTTCACGAGCGCAGGCGCGCGATGGCGAGCGCGCACACTTCCTTGACTCTCTCGACGGCTTTGCCGGCCCGTATGGCAGACCAATGCATACCCGCATGGTCGATGTCGTTCCTCAGGGAAGTAATCTGTTCCCACTCGTATCGGATCTGCCTGTCCTTTTCCCCTGATCGTCCACGCGGCTTCTTGAGCAGTTCGCTCAACAGATTCTGCCCCGTCACTCTATCGTTCTTGTCTGCCGGATTGAGGCCCCGATCGAGACAGAACCAGGTGAGGTAGGACTCACGGGCAAGCGTGACCGCCTGGACGTAGCGCTCGGTGCTGATGTACTCCTCGATGATGGCTGCCTGTGCGGGGAGGCTTTCCCGCGCATATATGCTGATGCCGGCAGGCACGCACATGGAGCCGTACCGCCCTAACGATCTCTCGAGGATAACGGCGAAAGGCATGAGATGTGGCGGCATCGTATCGATGGGTTTGCCGGATTGCGTCTCCCTGGCGAGCTGACGCGCGGCTTTCAGTGATTCAGCGGGCCGGATGAGCGCAAGCGCAGCCGTGAGGTGCTCGAGCGTGCCGGCGACGGCTTTCAATTTTCTCAGCTCCTTAACGGGCTCCTTGCCGACGGACTCTGCGACGATGTCGCGGAGCGGTCGAGCGTCTCCATAGCGGATGATGATATCCGCGGCGTTCGACCAATCGAGAAGCCGCAGGAAGGACGTGCAATCGACGATGGGCGCGACGTTGCTCTCATCCCTCCCCTCATAAGCGCCATAGACAATGCGCTCGACCGTTAGCCTTTTGCTCGTGCGGAGGAACGCACAGCACGCAAGCGCGATCAAGGGTTGGGAGCGGAAACCGTGCGTGATATCGACGATGAGCGGTTTGTCGCAGGGTATTTCTCGCAGGATGCCATCTGCGGTGTCCCATAGGCCCTCCTCCGAAGTCGCAGGATGGGAGTCGATGACGGTGAAATCACCGATCGCCTCTGCGAGGGGTTCGCCGTGTTTCTCGACGGCCTCTTCCGTCATCACGGCGAACACCCGATCGGGCGCGAAGAACCGCACGAGGGCTTCCGCGACATACCGCGTGGTATGCGTTTGGGTAACCCAGCGGTACGTCGTTTCTTGGTATTCCCCGATGCCGATGAACGTCAAGAGATTTCCCATATCGGCAGCCTTACAGGAGGAATCCGGCGCAGAGGTCCACCAGCATTGTCGGAACCATCACAGGATTCCCACGTTCGAGCGGCCCGATTTCGAACAACGGCGGACTTTTCCGGGCGACCCGCCGGGCCTTGTGCCGAACGGAACGGATTTCCGCGACGACCGTCAGGCCGCTCGCCGCAGCTGCCCCGCGCCACTCCGATAACTCTCTCTCGTCCGACCCCACAATGACCGCATGCGTACACTCGTTGAGGATGCGCTGGTTCCGCCGGTCGATCTTCCCCCCGCAGTCGACGAAAACAAGCGACTTCGCTTTTGCCAACCCACGAATGTCGCGGGCCGCATTCTCCGCGTGCTCGTCGTCGAATACTTTTTTGACTCGGATGAGTTTCGCTTCGTTCGGAGGCATATCGCCGAACCAATCTCCCTCGCCGTCGGGGGCGCTCCGGTAGAGGAAGATTTCCCTTTGGAAGATTTCGGGCCGGGCGCGTTTCTTTATCGCGTCCCGCAATGCCCGCATGAGGACGGATTTCCCGCGATGAGGCGGCCCGACGATGGCGATAACGCGGCCTTTCCCCTCAGGCGGTGATTCGCCGCCTTTCCTCTTCGTGTGGCGGTGCCTCGGCCGGAGGGCATTGATGATGTCATTGCCGATGATATCCCCGACAAAAGGCGGTTCCGGCGCGTGCGACTCCACCACGACGGCGCCGATCCTCGGGTCGTCCACCGCCACCCAGGTGGCGGGGTGGCATAAGTGGATCAGCGTCCCATACAGCCAGATAGGTCCTTTCCCCGAGAGGACGACCCCTTTCGACCAGTCGATCTTTTTCGGCAAGCGGACCGATTTCAGGTCTTCCGGTGCAATGTTGCCGTCGCCGCCGATAAAAAGATCGACGAATTGGAACGCCTTCCCTGATTCCGTTGTACCCTCGCCGACGAATGTGATTTTCAGGTTCTTCATCGCCGTCAAGCTCCCGATTCAAGCGGCCGAACAAAGCGAACCGCCTTGACCTTCTTCTTCTGCTTGTCGAAGTCGGTGATTTCGACAATGATGGTTTCTCCGAGTTGCCTCGAGTTCGGGTTCACACCAGAGCATGGGATACGCACCGTCTCATATCCCGCGGCGTAGAGTTCGACGAGAATGGGCTTCCTCGAAATATCACGGACAAAGGCGGGGATGTCTTTCGTATTGCTTGTGATCTCGTCCAGCTTTTGAAATTGGACTTTCGCTTGTTGAATATCAGCAATCGGCACCTTCACCGTTTGTTCATGCTCCGGCTCTTGTTTCACCGTTATACTGGTTTTTGCGTATTTCTCGACTTCTTCGGGTTTCAGCAGACGAAGGAGAACCCAGCCTGTTGGGTAAAAGGGCTCGTTGTGTTCGAAAACGATTTTACGAGTTTTCGGGAAGGGGAAACCATGACGTCCAAGTCGCATTCTCCGTTGTTCCATTATTCTCCTCACGCGCTCGAGTTCTTCCTCTGTAAGGAAATCGCCGGTCATCGCTTTCCACCCGGATCCCCAGGCTATGCGTAAAATAGCTTTGTCGCATGCTTCGCGAGATGCGAATTCGCTAGCGAGGGAAAGGAGATTCGAGATTGTCTTTTTATACTTTGGGAGATTCGGGTTCTGTAATCGTTCGAGGTAGTCGTTTTCGGCCTGAAGGAGTTTAAGGGAGTGTGTGTTCAACTTCCGGCATATCGACATCATGTTCTCAACCTTATCATGGAATTTTAATTCGGATACGGCTCGCTCATTCTTATAAAGGAATGTCGATATCTTGATCTTTCCCATCGAACGAGCGCCCGGTTTTAGGCATTCAGCGTATATTCTCATAGGATTGTTTCGAACCTGTTTCCATGTGCATGTTGCACCAATCGGATCGGACATATTCAACACCCTCGTCTCATAGAGCCCAAGTGCGTGATCGGGGAAATAAACATCTGAAACGAGAAGTACCCTCATGTCGTTGTGATTGGGGTCGCTCCCGAATGTATTATTGAATAGATTCTTGAACTTTTCCGGTAATTCTTCGTCATTTAGGGATGGTCTTGCCGCCTTTTTCATCCTCGACACACCGATGGCTGTCCGCATTGCTCCTTTTATCGAACTCCCCGGAATATACACGCGGCCATTGCCGTCTCTAATGAACTCTCGAATTACCTGAGAATAGCAGACCTCGTTATAAATCCTCTTTCGGGGGATATCACGGAGTACATTTTGCGGGTTGCCGTGTGGATCGGTGAATTCGTTAATACACTCGCGATGAGCCCTCAACCAACCCATGATTTCCGCGTAGGTGCATATATATGTTCGCGATCCATCCGTATAAAAATCATAATTTCTCTGCAGGGCAACACCGTTCCCCACGTGTAAAGGGGTAAGGACTTCAATTACGCAGACGGATATATCGATCATTTCATTGCCCATCTCAACCTCCATCCTTTTGCAGGAAGTATGGGATACTGAATGCCTGCATGTAGCGGAACACCGGATGATGGATTTGAGGGTGGTCCTCACGCCCAAGGACAATCGGACAGCACCCTTTCGGCTCCCTGTTGTCCCGAAAAACGAGCACAGAACCTTCCCGGAATGCGCGAACGCGCCTTCTGTGCAAGGTTTGCATTCCAAGTGACGTAACCCATCCTCCCCGTTCCTCGATTTCGTAGTATGATTCTTTCGGGAGAAGGGAATTTATTTCCTCACTGGCCGGTATATAGAGCGAAAGGAGGAGTGAGGAGTTGCCGTTTACCGCTTCGGGGATGGATATGGTTTCCTCTTCGAAAGTAAATAGCCCCTTCCCACAGGTTCTGTCTGCACCGATACCTTCATCTGCCAAGAAGCCGATGCATGTCCGGAGAAGTTCCGCATTCTGCCGGTCGAACGTACGGGCAAGAAAATAAAGCCCTGAATCGCTACGGAAGAATGTCTCTGAAAAGTAGAACAATTCCGTGCTGTTCGTTACGCGGTCGATCACGACGCGAGGAATTTCCCTCGTAACGTACACACCCTTGCAGTCATCATGTTTCAGCTCCGATTCCAGAAAGAGGAAACCGGATTCCGAGGATATTTCCTCTAATCCAACTTCTTTCCCGCTTGAGTTCAATACACGAGCCAGGAGACCAAGACTCATATATGCTGCTTTTTTCAAACGCTTATACTCAACAGCGCCGTCGTGAATTCTCCATGCGAACGGCATTGGGAAAAAGAGCACATCGCGCACGAACGGAAAACACGAAGAGACGAGAATGTTTCCCGACTTCATTAACTCCCCGACACTCGCACCGCCGTAGAGTTTTGCTGCAGCCGAACAGAGCGCACCGAAGAGCGCATCGGACCTGAGACGCGGTTCACAGCTTTCCAAACCGAACCCATCCACACCGAGATGGTATCCTGACTCGAATCGAAGACGGAAGAGAGTGCATTCCATATTGTCACTCCGTATGCTTCAATTCTGCCGGGATACGCTGCATTAAGGTCTCGTCGTCCTCCCAATCCTTCCTCGAAACGTAGTGTTCTCTTGTCTTTTTCCGTACCCGATTGACGGTGATCTTGATTTCACCGCTACCGCGGGTACCCTTACCACCGAGGTAATCGTTCTGGAGAAGTATCATGCTCCGGAAAAGCAAATCAAGAAGCTCCTCTCTCACATCGCCCTCATAAACATTTACAATCATCCTCATGATGAAACGTGAGCCCGCCGGGACACGCTCCAGTTGTCGCGGCATTGCTTGTGAGGTAATCCTGTCGATGACAACTTCCGTTTTCACCTCGGTGTACGGCATATCCGTATTGCCGGAGTTCCGCAACTCTTCGGCGCTGTCCTCCGTCAACGGTGCATCGCGAACAATGAGGCGCGAAGTCGGCTGACGTTCATTTTCTTTCATTTTTTCCGGGAGTGTCCCGAACAGCTTCGGAATAAGGCAATTATTACTGATTTCGAGATATGGCCCTACTTTAATATACTTGCCCATCGCACCGCCGAACTTACCATCCATCCTCTCAACGAGGCATCTCATTTTCCCTTTCAAGGAAGAGCCCGGGATATACGGTTCACTTGTCAATGGGTTTCTGACAACCGTTGCGTCCGCTCCCCCAATGGATGCACCAACGTTGGAGCCTCCGATGTGGAGTCCAGACACAGCAGTGATCCACCCTTCGACGAGTATTTTCTCATTCAGCTTGACTTGCTCGTTCATGTTAATTTCCTCCATTTGCACGGTGGTAAGCTAATATCGCTTCGAAGAACGCAGCGAAATTATCGAAACGTTTCCGTTGATTATGGTAATCACGTTCTTCGAGAACGGTTTCGATTGCTTTCGAGAGAATTTTACCGAGTTCGTCGGCAGCTCTCTTTTCATTGTCGGTTTTTCTCACCTTTGCATAAGCAAGTCGAGGCTTCAATAGGGCAACATCCGTCTCAAAATTCTCCTCGTCTTTTTTCATTTGGATTCTCTTTACCTCGCCGTAAGCGTTTCGTATTTGCGAGCTTGTGAGCTTACCTGCCAAGTCTTTCCCACATCCCTCAGCAAACTCGATCGCTTCTTTTGTGAGGCCTTCGCGAATCCATTTCGGCGTCATTTCCAAGCCGACTTTAAGGTTTTTAATAACGTTTTCATCCGGCATTTCCGCTCTCCTTTCTTGTGAAATAATCAATAAGCGTTGCGAGTATGTCTGTGTATTCGATTATGTCGCTATTACCGTTCCTGTTCAGGAAAAGTTGTTCGGAAAATTCTTCGATTGCCTTTTTGATTTTTTCCTGTTCACTATACATCATCTCCATTCTAACGAGAAAATAACAGGCCCTCCATCTCCAGGGTCCCCAAGCCCCGTTTCTTTTATATTCATCGTGTATCGTGTAGAGCCGTCCGACGACAGCTCTTCTCAAGGCATCGTTCTCCGGCTCGGTAACGATAAGTGATGAAAACCGTTTTGCCCATCCGCTGATCATCGCATACATATCCCACGTCATCGGCTTACCGAACAGGCAAAATGAATTTTTCTCCGGTCGGAAAGTTTTCGCTGACTCTTCCGCATCACCTGCCAGGCGCGCAGCTTTGATGAGAGGGTAATCTTCTGGAATAACCGCAACTCCACCCGATATACTTAAATATGGATGGTGTCCCGTAAAACGACTGAACTCGTTCTTGATCCAAAACGCCGTGTCAGGAATTACGTTCCATTGGCCTACGATAAAGAGGTCGTCACCTCCTGCATAGACGATCTCCAATGCTTCTTCTAAACGGGTTCCATCGCTCGAATCCGAGATCCCTCTTTGTATATCCCATCTTTTATCTCTTAACCGATTGAGGTAAGAAGAAAAGAAGAAGTCCATCATCCGCGAAAGCTGGACAATTCTCGAAAGCGACGCATTACTTCCGAAACCTTCGCGGAATACTTTTCCGAGATTGTCGACGTCCATGCGAAGGACACCGATGCGATGAATACCAAGGGCTTCTTGAGACAACTCCTCAAATTCCTTGCCGGTTGTCCAATCTCCGCCGTAGAACTGCCAGCCTGCTTTTCTCGAGCGGTTGAGTAAAGGGGTAAAATCATCATCGTTAAAAAGTGCAATTGACGAGAAATGCGACGCTCCGTGGTAATCTTCTTTGAGGTCGCTTTTCTTCAGGATTTTCATCGACCATGGATCGAGAAGGTAATGTCCTTCGTCCCCTTCATCACTCTCGATCGCGATTGCCAGACCACGGCGAAGGTTCATCCCTAATTGTTGCGAGAGGCGCTGTTCTTCAGAAAGGAAATAGCCTTTCAAAGCGGGTATACCTTCTTCGCCCGTTTCCTCGTTCACTGAATAGATAATGAGGTTTTTCTCACTCATAAGCGATGGTACTTCATATCGGGTATAGCCATCCTTATCGACAGATTCCGTCGCGCGCTCGATGTCGGAACGGAGACATAATTCCCTGCCGGTGGCGGTGCACGTCACGACGTCGCCGGCCGGCGCCTGGGGCAAAAAGAAGGAAATGTCGTTGAGTTTGGAAGAAAATCGCCGTTTCTTCATCCGACCGAGAATATCTTCCGCCTCTTGCCATTTCTTGGTGATCTTATCCGAATCGAAATCGTTTCCCGTCAGAGTGCACGCCGCCCAGATGATCCCGATAGAACTCCCATACCAATCGTAGAGCTTGTCTTCAGCCATTTTCATGATTGAGGATATCCGGGCTTTCGATTGTTCCAGCTTGGGCAGGAGAACATAGAACTTTCCCCCGCTCGCATAGATGAGATTGGCTCGCGTCAGACGGAATTCTTTCAACACGAGAGAAGCGCATTCGAACAGGATCCTCTGCAGGAGGAAGGATCTCCCTTTTAACGCTTTAAGGGCACCTTTATGTGCGATATTGTAAATGAACCTTTGTATACCAGTGAGGTCGCCGCAGACGAGCAGGTATCGCTCTTCATCCCGTTTCCGGACAATATTTTCGTCTATATTCGACGCAAGCGTTTCCATGAGGAAATCATACATACAGACGGATATTGCTGCAGTTAATCTCGAGTGCTCGTAGAGTGATATATCAGGCACGGAAATGTACGCTGCAGAAGGAATGCACCACATGTATTTCTCGAACAGATAGAGGAATGTATCTGGGTCAGCCATCGTCATCGACCGGATTTCTTTCTCGAATGCATCCCATTGCGTCCGGTAGTCTTGCATCAATTCCTGATGGCTGTACTGTTCTTCTGTTTTAGGGAACCGGTACCCCTGCGGAGTGAGCCTGCATATCGGTTGTACGTAAACCTTTGGTTCATTCTCGTTGAGACGGATTCCCGAAAAGACACAGCGTAGAGCTCTTTGGGGGTGGGGTTCCTTTTCCTCACTCCTTTCCTTGCTCGAGAGGTTGTCCGCTTCGGAAACGATTGCCGCGAGAACTTTCAACGGGGCTTCGAGTGAAGCCGCCTGAAAATCTTTCTCGTGATGGAAACGAGCTATTTCGGACACCCTTCTGTCGGACATGATGTTTCCGACAAAAGCAGAAGAAAGAAACGCATGCTTGTAATCTTTCAGCTCGGTGCTGCGCTGGTAGAATTTTCCAATGTCGTGGAACAGTGCACCCCAGAAAAGAGCTTCACGATCTTCCATTTTTTTCCTCTCCTTCTTTTTCTCTATCCCTCCCCGTGCTCTCTTCCCACATGCCGAAGCCCAGGCTGTTCTTCTCGCCGAGGCCGCAGTCCCAGGCGGTTTGCAGAAGGGGCGGGTCACAGCGGAGCACGAACGGGAACACGAAACCGCGCACGCGCGTCTCGCCCGGACGCCCCTCGCGGACGGTCACGAGCCGCGAGAGCTTGTCCCAGCCGCCCTTCGTTTCGGCGTATGCGGACTCCGGCTCCACCAAACAGCGCAGAGGCTCATGCAGGGGACCGTTGACGATCTCGTGCTTTCGCAGGAGGTTCATCGCCAGCCCCTCCCCAAAGCGCGGGTCATCCGGCCGCAGGTAACGTATCCTGCCGGTCTCCCGGTCCTGGACCGACACCGTCAGGGGGGAGCGCGCCACGCAGGCGAGGGCTTCACGCCACTCCGGCGGAGGCGCGACATCCACCTCGGCGACCGAGAACGACGCCCGTTCCCTCACGTCGTTCAGGACGATGCGGCTGTTCCGGAACAACCCGAGGACGACGGCGCGCACGAAGGTCTCGTGCATGGGGGATGCCACGATGAGCCGGAGGCGCGGCCGTCCGTACCAGCGCAGGCGGCCGTCGGACAGGACGGGCCTCCGATCGGACCAGAGCCACGAGAAGGCGAAGAGCTTGAGCCTCCTGCCGTTGGAGGATTCATACCCCTCGTCATGGAGGAACGCGGCGTATTCCGGCGCGCTCCGCGAAAGGAGCGCGTACATGGCGCCCGCCAGCAGGTATTGGTAATTGACCGGGACGCTGGTGTCCGCGCGTTCCGGCCTCAATGTCATGACGAGCCGCATGTCCGATATCCCTCCGCGATGAGTCTGGACCGCCTCTCCCTCCGTGCCGCCGACGGGCACCGGCGCTCGAGCAACGGGATATGTGGTCCGATATTATGGAATAGCCCGGGAAGTTTCAAGAACGCGGATGGGGCCGCAGTCCGGGCGTTTCGACGGCTCCTGCGGGGCACGATCGCCGGCGTCGTGTGCGGTTGTGCGTTCACTTCGTTTCCTCCCCGTCCGCATGCCCCGCATCGGCTCCCACAGCATCCGGGGCTTCCCTGCCGCCACTCTGCGGGAGAAGCGTGCTCCGCAAGAGGATTGTTCCCTTCGCCTTCCCGCACCGGTTGCACCCGTCGGCGAAGAGGATCCGCTCTTTCTGCTCGGCCTCTTCGCCGGTGGGTTCGGCGACGTCGAGCCGCTCCGTGACGCCGCGGCATACCGTGCAATAGAGGGCGTACACGCCGGGACCGGTAACGGTGAGGCATTTCGGACAGAAATGCCCGAATATCTCTCTCGAGAACGTCGGCTCCCGGTCCGTCACTCCGACCGCGCGGCAGGCCGCGTTGAGGCAGGTATAGACATAGATTTTCTTGGCGCACTCCGTCAGCATGGTATTCCTCTCGTGTAAGGCAGATGTATCCTTCCGTTCGATTCTTCTGGTATTCCTCTTCCACGCACCGCTTATTTGTGCATCTTTACCCCGTGGCTTGCGGCGCGGTCGTTCCGTACCGAAGAACCGCCTTCTCTCAAAGCGTGGCGGGACGGCGGGAACCTCTTCGTATCCCACCCGTCTTCCCCGAAGGGCCCGCAGAGAAACCTCGGCATTGCAGGTTCCGTCGTGAGGAAAACCAGGAGATGGGAAATGTGCATACCACCCATATCGTCGCCGGTGCGAAAACGCCAATACTCGATCGTCACTTTGCCGTTCGGCATTTTGGTTATGTGTTTTTTCCAGAACATCATGGCGTCTCATGCGATTGGTTACCATGGGAAGAATACGGGTGCGAAACTCGACACCGGCATTGCTGATACCTCGAGAAAGAGTCCTCGTTTACCGAAATTCCATTCCCTCTCGGCACGATCAGGTCCCCTTACGCTCCGAACAGTTTTTTCATGAAAGACCCCGCGCCGCCACCGAAGAGGGCGAGTAGAGGCCTCAGCAAAGCAGGGTTCCGCGTGAGGAGGAGAACCCCTGCGGAGACGGCAAAACAAGCAGACGGCCAATACGGCGCTGCTGTTGATACGAAGACCCCAGAACTCGACGGTCTCGTTGCCGTTGGGTTTCTTTGTCATGCGTTTTTTCATGAAGAGCATCGTTCTATCCTTTCGTCCAATGGTGTCTGCGATTCGTCCCGATTTCCCCGTCGATGACGAGCATCGTTTTTCCGTTCCTTCGTAACGACCGTCCTTTGGCGACGCACGCTCAATTCGGTTCGTCCCATCAATCCTCATCAAGAACCTCGAGGATAGTTTTGATTATCGAGGTACAGAATTTCCCGCCAGAGAAGAGGATAATCGGCAACAGCACGGCGGGATTTCTCGTGGCAAGAAACCTTCCTATTTTCCACCCGATTCCGACTGAAGCGGCGAGGATCTCGAGAACATCCCAATCCGGTTCTTTCGTTTGCTTTGTCATGGTTTCACCTCTCATCTAACTCTTGTGTGCGGAGGCCGTTTCCGAAGTGCATTTCGTATTCCAATCCGCCGTTCGATTTTCTTTTCCTTCATTCTGACACTTCTCTTAGTATCATCTCCCATGCCAAAAAGAAAAGCTCGATTTTTATTGGATTTTAAAGCAGTTTTTCAGGCCGAATCATCGTGCATCAAAATCACTTGATCCCTTGTAAAGGATTTTTTTCAGACCATCGGCGTTCCGAAGCATCCTGATTAGCCGGGAGCATCCATGCATATTTTCCTCAGTTTCGTCGGGACAAACGATCCGTTTTCCACGAAAGAGACGGGCAGGAAGGGGCAGGGGCCAATCCTGAGGCTGCTCGAGGAGTTGAAACCGGACCGCGCCGTCTTTTTCTGCACGCCCTCCCTCCAATCGCGGTGCGCGGAGCTGGGGAGCGTCGTCCGCGATCTCCACCCTTCAATCGGGCTTGAAATCGTCCCAAGCGGGCTTGAGGACCCGACCGACCATGCGGCGATCATGCGTTTCCTGATCACGCATGTGCAGAAAGTCCGCCGGGCTCACCCCGACGCGGTTTTGACGGCGTCGGTCACCTCCGGGACGCCGGCAATGCACGCCTGCTGGCTGTACGTTTCGTCGGCGCCGGAGCTCCGCCTGCGCCTCGTGCACATTCGCGAACAGCGTTTCGTCACCGCCGACAGGCCGCACATCCAGGAAATCCGGTGGGACCCCGGCCGCCTGACCGTTCAGTCGGCTGACACCATGGCTTTCATCCCATCGGGCGGGGCCATCGTGCCGGACCCCTTCGCCGTCGCCTTGGAGTGCAGCATCATCGGGGAACACCCGTCCCTGCGGGAGTGCATACGGCTCGCGGCCCGCTATGCGGCTTCCGGGAGCCTGCCGGTACTCCTCACGGGGGAGAGCGGAACGGGGAAGGAGTTGTTCGCGAGGTTCATCGTCCGCATGAGCACGCGGAACGGGAAACCTTTACTCCCCGTCAACACCGCGACGCTCTCGGGGCAAACGGCCAACAGCGAACTGTTCGGCTACAAGAAAGGGGCATTCACGGGGGCAGAGAGGGACAAGGATGGGATCTTCCAAACGGCGGACGGCGGCACGCTGTTCCTCGACGAGATCGCCGACCTCCCCCTCGATACACAGGCCTCGCTCCTCCGGGCGATCGAATACGGCGAGGTGAGGCCTGTCGGGGCAACGGAAGTCCAGACCGTGGACGTGCGCATCCTCGCCGCGACGAACAAGGACCTCGAATCGCTCGTCGAAGAGGGGAAATTCCGTCAAGACCTGTTCGAGCGGTTGAATGTCGGGACATTGGTCCTGCCGCCGCTCCGGGAGCGCGCATCGGACATCCCCTTCATCGCCGACGCGCTCCTCGCGAGGATCAACAGGAACGGAGGGAAGAACAAGCGCATCACCCCCGCGGCGATGACTCTCCTCTCGGAAGCCTCGTGGGCCGGCTCCAACGTCCGGGGCCTGAAGAACGCGATCGAACGCGCGTGGCACGTCTCCGAAGGCGACGAGATCGATACGGTGCACCTCGACATACCGGAGGGGAAAAGGCGGGCAAGCGAAGGGTTGCTCAAGCCGCTCGGCCCCGGCTTCAGGATGGAAGACCAGCTGAACGCCGTCCGCGACCACTACTATCACCTCGCGCTCGAGAAATCGGGGGGCAACTGCAGCGAGGCGGCACGGATGCTCGGCCTCACGGCCGAGGCGGTCCGTCAGTGGAAATCGAGGCGTGCGGCAGGCTGACCATCCGGGCGCGCGGTCTCAGAAACCGACCTGCACGAAACCCTGCAAGCCGAGACGCAGGGCCGCTTCGTTGCACCCATGGTGCTTGAGGACCTCGGCACCGACCTCCACCCCAAAAGGGCGGATGTTCATCCGGAAGAAGAAGCCGCCGAGGAAGTACGGCCGCGCGTTGCCGTTCCCCTGCGCAGCCTGATCCTCCCCGTATCCCGCGGCGATGCGGAAGGCTCGGTGCCTGACGAGCGAGACCGCGGCTTCCCACGAGGCCGGAGCGTTCCCCTGGGCGGATGCCGCCTGCGTTCCCTCGCCACTTTGCGCGGCCGCCGCGCCCCGCCCCGCGATGAGCAGCGCACCGGAAATCTCGAGGGCGGATGAACGCGAAAGAGACGTGCAGGCCGCAAGCGACACGGACCAGAGGCGCGAGCCGAAACCGACGGTGCCCGTGAAGTCGGACAAATCGCCCTGCAGATAGCGCACGCCGAGCCCCGCCCGGAACGTGAACGGGCTCGCGCCGCCTGCATGCGGGATGGTCGCGCCGCTCTCGTCGTCGTCGCGGGAATGCGTGTCTTCGCGGCGCCTGCCTCCGCCCTCGTCGGTCTTTCTGTTTCCGTCGCCGTCGCGGCGGTCTTCTTCCTTCTTCACCCACTCCCACTGCACGCGTTCCTCCCTGCGCCGTTCGCCGGACGCGATCGTGCCGTCGTCGCTTTTCATGACCGGCACGCCCGCCAGCGGTTTCCCGTACGGCAGTGCCGAGGGAACGCTCTCCCACGCTTCGGCAATGTTTTCGACCCCGACCCTCAAATACCCCAGAGTCTCCTCGCCGAAGCCGAGCCGCGCCGGCCCCGCCGTCTCCGCGAGGTAGTACCTGAAGCCCTCGAACTCCAGGTACCACGTGCGGGCCCTCCCCGCGGGCGGCTCTGCGCTCCGTACGGCCGAGAGGACATGGTCGCGCGTCTTGAGGAGGACGATGTCCGTTGCGGGAACGAGGTAACACATGATGGAGGCGAACAGCATGCTCTTCGTGTCGCAGTCGCCGAAGCCGGCGCGGAGTGTGAGCGGCGGCGGCATGGCTCCGCCCATTTCCTTTCGCCTGTCGGAGAACACCGGAATGCCGTAGGGGATGTCCTGCACGAACTTCATGGCGAACTCGATCCTATCCATCCGCGTGTCGCACCCCTCGGACGCCAGCGTGGTCACGATCTGCTCGGCGATCGGCCGCCCGTAATCGGGCGCATAGAAGGCGACAGCCGCCGGGTAATCGATGACGATTGTCCATCCTTCTTGCCGGAAAAAGCCGTCCTCGAGCGATCTCCTCATGCGGCGCCGCTCACGCTCCGAGAGATATCCCAACCACGCCGAAGGGATCCCGAACCGGTCGATATCGCGAAGCATTTGCTCGGCGTCGAAACGCAGGACCGCTTTCCGCGTCTTCTCCCGGTGGTCGCGGAACGTGTACTCGACGATGAAGTCGCCGCCCTCGACCCGCGTCGCGTAGCGGACGTGGCCGTTCTTGCTGAAGCTCTGCGGACGGACAGCCACCTGAGCGCGGACCGAGGCCGTGAGAGCGAACAGGACTGCCATGATACAGGCGAGGGGGCGGTAAGCGGCGCGAGCGCGTTCCTCCCTCCCACGCGCCGCCGCTCCCAAGCCCCACGCCCGATTCGATTTCCTTTGAGCCATTGCCGATCTCCTGCCGATTCCTTTTCCCTTGGAAAATCAACTATCGTACCGACTCGAAATCGGGCGGAAAACGGCGATCGATACCGCAGGCCTCCAAGGAAGATCGGAACGGTTCCAAGATGATTGGGAATGATGGGGAAAGCGTCACCAGGGAATTACCAGGCCCTCTCGGCCGGTGGAGTGGACCGCAGGACAAGTGGTTCCGGTACGCAGAGGAACTTCAACGGAGAAACCGAAGCATCCTCATGCCGTTATTTTCTATTACTCGGATACTTCGTGCTTTCTCGAGCTTTTCCACCGCTTCGTCTCAGTGCCGTGCCTGCCGGTCACGGCGAAACGTCGGGAACGGCGAACAGCAGAGAACGCAACGGGAGCGAGGTGGTTCGGGTCCCTTCGGCGTTTACGGCGTACTGCGCTTCTCGTCTTCCCAGAGGACTTCCCCGAACTCGCGGGCCAAGAAGGCCTCGACGGCGGGAATGTCCTCGCGGCTCGTCAAGTCGGGCACATGCTCCGCCGCAGGCACAGCCCGCATGGAGCAGGGGTGGTCCTTCACCATCATGCTGATCGCGGTGGGGAGTTCCCGTTCGCCGCGGTCGGGACTGAACGGGCAGCGCTCGAGGTACTCGCGCGCGAGGGGGAGCGGGAGCTTCCAAAGGTTCATACTGACGGCGGGTTTCGCACCCGCGGCTTCCAGGCGTGCGATGTCGTCCGGGGAGGGCTTCTCGATGATCCGCACGAGACACCCCTGCGCGTCCTTCACCGTGACGCCGAAACGGGACACGCGTTCCGGCGGGTAGCCGAGAGCGGAGAAGTCGTAGTCCGCCCACGCGCCGGCATACGGGCTGGACGCGAGAGCGCGGAAGGCGGAGGCGGAATACAGATTGTCGCCGTTGCACACCAGGACGCAGTCCCCTGCCCAATGCGGCCGCGAATCGATGGCGCGGAGGGCGGCGTCCGCCGTGCCGAGCGGTTTCTGCCTCCCTTTTGGTATGGGTTGGACGACGTACGAGAGCTCCAGGCCGTGGTAATGGTTCCCTCGGTCGCGTCGCCCGTACACGGCGCGCACGTCGCCGGCTTCCTCCCCGACGACGAGCACGACATCGCGTATGCCGGCCCGCCGCGCGTTGAACAGCACGTAGTCGAGGAACGGGCGCCGGGCCGGGCCGAGGTTGATCATCGCCTTCGAACTGAAGCTCGGCGGCGAGCCTGTCTCTTCGCCCCATGAGCGCTTCATCCGCGAAGAGGCGCCTGCCGCGAAAATGACGAGGGAGGGGAACACAGGGACTGCTTGGGCGTTCACGGCCTCTTCACCGCTCCGTTTTTCCGCTGCCGCGCGGTTTGCGCCCGCACTTCCTTTCGACTGCCATGCGCGCGTATTCCCGCGCATA
>JARYLZ010000002.1 GCA_029907355.1 Bacteroidota bacterium
ACCCGTATCCCTGACGCTGGGGATCCATGCGATCACCCCGCTCATCGAGTCGACGGTCATACCCGCCGGGGCGATGACGAGTGCGTACACGGGGGCGGGGTAACCGTCGGCGACCGCGCGTATCGAAAAAAGATTCCCCACGCTTGTGGTTTGGTCGGCGATGGGTTCCAGCCTCGGTTCGCTGACGACGGTAAGGACGAAACGTTGTGTGTCCGAACCGACCGCGTTTCGTGCTACGATTTCCACGTCATGCTCACCGGACTCTGCGCGTGAAGGCTGCCAGGTCAGAATACCGCGGCCCGCTTCGAGAATCATCCCCTTCGGCCCGCGCGTCAACTCAAACGTGGGAGTGGGTGTACCGGCGGCGGCAAGCGTGTATACGTAAATTTCCCCTGCATGGACTTCTGTTACCGGTGACGAGGTTATTTTCGGTGCCATCGTACCACCTCGCACCTGTACCTGGAATTCCTGCCGGTCACTGCCGTGCACATTAACCGCTAGGATGGAGACATCATGGAGGCCTTCCTGTCCCTCTGCCGGAACCCACGAGATGACCCCGCTCGCGGAATCGATCATCATGCCCGATGGCGACCGCTCCAGCACGAAAACGGGATTCGGTTCGCCGCGGGCGTCCACATCGTATGTATAAAGCTCCCCAACCGTCGCAATCGTTCTCGGAAGAGTGGTGATCACCGGCGCTTTGTTCGACAGGCAGCGGAGAGGATCACCGGAATCGGCATACACGAGGCAAGTCAGTGTGTCATCGGCGGCCGTGTACATGAACAGCCAATATTCGCCGATAGGGAGATTCGGCGTGGGAGCGGGGTTGCGAAGGAGGACAGCGAGTGCCATCCGTGCATCGGGGTGTCGTTGAATGAAGGAAGCACCACCACCGGATTTCGAGCCATCGAGAGCCTCGGGCGAATCCACCCACGGTTCAATGAGAGGCGTTGTGCCGACATTGAACGGGAGTGACCTAGAGATGGTGTCGGTGCCGAGGGGGAGAATGAACGGGCCACCGACCAAGGGTTTGACGGCGAGAAGAAGCTCCGCGGAATCGATAGACGGGGCGTACCATCGGTACACCCACCCGGTCGCCTTCCCGCTCGAGAGGTCCATGCGGATTCCGATTCCCTGATAATCGACGGCGGCAAAAAGGACATTGGTCGGGAACGCATCGTTCCCGAGATCGTTTTTCGCCTTCGCCTCCACCTGCGGAAGAAGTTCACGCGCCGTGATATTCTGGAGGAGTTGTGCAGAAATCGGATGCACGAGGCACGCAAGCGCACTCAGAAACAGAGGGGAAAAACAGCGTTTCATGAGGTGACCTTATGGTAATGTATAGGAAAGAAGCGGATAACAACCGCCATCCCGCGCCGCCGGAACCGCACTGGGCGAGCTTTCCCCTGCACGTGGAATCGCTCGACTCTTCGGAAAACATGATGTCGGTCCTCCCGAATAAGATAGGTTTTCCAACCGAAACAAGCACTTGGGTCAACCCGTCCAATTCTTCTGGATAGCCTTTTTTCAAGTGCTTCCCCCGCCAAGGACACCATTATGAGAGAAAGGCGCAGCGGAACAGATCGATCCCTGATCCTCCTCTCTGCCTTTCTATACATTCCATTGACCGAAACCAAGACGATCGCGAAGTTTGTGTGTTGACCTCCCTTGTAAGCGAACAGATTATGAGACAATTCGCATTCCCGTTCGTCACTGCTGCCGTCATCTTCATCCGTGCGCATGCGACGGCACAGGATTTCCATCCCCGCGTATTCGACCTCGCACAACTCCATGGAATGACCGTTCCGAACATGATCCGCCCAACTTCGGCGGTCTTCGATCCATGGCGGAACCTTCTCTACCTCCACTCTTCCGCATTCGATCACATCACCATCGTCGAAATCCATTCCGGACGGTTGCGTCCTCCCATACCCCTGCCTGATTCGCTCCGAGGGCGCTTGACGCTTCTGCATGTACACCCTGTGACGGGTCTCGTGCTCACGTTCCTCTCCGAGAGCGGAACAGCGAAGGGGGGCATTTCCGTTCTCGATCCTGTCCGCGGGGAGATGACCCCCGGTTTCGACCCTTCCCCAGTAAGTCATCCTCGATGTGTCTCCGATGCGTTACACGACATCGTTTACATGAGCACGGGCAGAAACATCGTTCTCCTCCTCGACGGTCGCACCTTTCTTCCCTTCGATTCCATCGATGCAGGGTTCCCCGTCTCGGCTATCGCGCTCGACACCATCCATGCCGAATTGTACGCTGCACAGCACACGCCATCGGGGGGCATCGTGCACGTTCGGATCTTTTCCACTGCGACACAACAGATGACGCGTTCCTATATCTACGAGAGCGACGAGGGAATAGAACACATCAGCGTCGACGCGATCTCGCAGAGTTTCGCTCTGTTCACGGATGGGGCTCTCCGAATCCATGACGCCCTCGGATTCCGGCTCCGGGATGTCCCCATCCCGGGGGGGGCCTCGTGCACAGCTTCGAGCGACGGTTCTCGACGCGTATTCTTCCTCGCGAGGAGAGGTTTCGAACAAGGAGGGGGTGCCGGCCGATTCGGGAAGTTGTACCGGCTCGCCTTCCCGACATCGGAGGTGGACTCGGCGTCGGTGGGTATAGACCCTCTGGCGCTTTTTACGGCACGATCGGCAAACGAACTCATCGTCGTGAATGCGGGGACCGCGGACGTCGAAATGTTCACCATTCCGGACCTCCGTCCTTCGCGCTCCGTCGCCGTCGGCTACTCTGTCGAGGATGCAATCATCACGAGAGACGGTCGCACGCTGGTCATCGCTTCGCCCAGAGGCGCTGGAGGTTCCATCCATACTGTCAATATCGCTTCACAGCGAGTGTCCACTGCCCGCGCAGGCGGGAGACCGGTACATCTGGCAGAGGACGACGGGCGCGGCCATGTTGCCGCACTCGACCAGTTTTCCGGAACCCTGTATTTCCTCGATGACACACTGAACGTCATTGGAGACTCCCTGCGCGCAGAGCCTGTCAGGGCATGTAGGACGGATGCGGACGCCGCGCTCACAATTCGGGGCGGGACGGCGGCGATCGCACTTCCGGAACATGCAACCGTGGCACTTTTTCCTCTCGACGGCAGCACCGTGCCGCACACGGAGCGAGTAGACAGCCAAACCCAAAGCGGGGACAGCGGGCCGGGTTTCCTGCAGGCTGTGTTCACATCCGACGGATCTCGCCTCGCTGTGCTTTCTTTCAGGCGGCGGTTCTTGCATGTTTTCCCAACACTTCATCCAGGTCAGAAACTAAATGTCGATCTCGGCACTCTGGATTGGCAAAGAATCGAACCGTTCTGGCGGTCCTGTCTCTCGACGGGGATCCATGAATGGGATGTCTTTGTCGGACCGTACCATATCGACTGCCGAACGGGGAATATCGATTCCATTGCGGTCCCCGGAGCCATCCGCGTTCTCGGTACTGACATGGCAGGGTATTACCTCGCTGTCAAAATGGAAGCGGACTCCCTCGCCCTCCTGCGATCCACAACGGACTATTTCAGCGGCGCGACTGTGCATCCACTGAACGGTTCACTCCGTGATCCTGACGTGATCCACTTCGATCCCCGTCACTCGACGCTTCTCCTCGGATACTCGCGCACGGCATGCGTTCTGCTCTATACGACGGACGGCACACTTCCGTCGACTCCACCTTCGAGCCTCCTGAGAGCGGGGACTCTATACCCGAATCCTGCTCTGCACGGTCTCTGTTTCGTCCATGCGATTCTCGAAAACGCGACTCCCGGCGAGACCGCCGAAGTGATCTTGAGCGACATGCTCGGACGAATTGTGTGGAACACTACCGCACAACCCAATGACGGGAGGATCGACATCCCCATTTCACGTCTCGGTCCCGGAGTGTACCGCGCCTTGATCCGGACAAGGTGGCACCTCCTCAACCGGTATGTCGTTGTTCTTCGCTGACGGAACACATCGATTCTCCCCTTCTCTCTGCCTGCGAATCCTCCCGCCACGGCGCAACGACCGGCAATGAGTGAGCCGGTGTGCTTTCTCGGGACGGGGAAAGACGCATTTCACTCGAGGAATGAGACGATGTTGATCTTTCGCAAGAAAGTGATACGAGGAGGAAACGGAGAGCGATGAAAGCATATAAAAACTTGTTTCTTCGTTTCGAGGATGCAACCCGCTCGGTCAATTGCAACATCTATAGGACTCCATCCTGAGCGAAGCCATCCATTCCGCGGACCGATTTTTCTACGAAAACCGATTGAAATACTTGTGGGAAATTGACAGTTTGTCATCGTCTTCCCACCCCATTCAGCCGGAATCGGTATCGCGATCGACTTTCTCTAAACGGCGTATACCGGGGGCGCACTGCCTGTATACACAGCGCCCGAAGATAGTACTCGATCATTCCCATCACAGCTCAGGAACTTCAACATGAAGCGCACGCGGTGTCTTTTCGTCCTCCTTCTCGCCGGGAGTGCGGCATTCGCACAGGGCATTCCATCCACGATGAACTACCAGGGTTATCTGACCGACCTCGCGGGTGCCCCCTACAACGGCGTTGAAACCATCACGTTCTCGTTCTACACAGTACAGGCAGGAGGTACGCCGATATGGACGGAGGTGCAGGACGTTCCGGTCATCAAAGGGCTGTTCACGGTTGTTCTCGGGGCCATCAATCCCCTCACCCTGCCTTTCGACCAGCAGTATTATCTCGGGATCAGGGTCGGTGCGGACCTTGAACTCGCACCGCGCGTACGGTTGACGTCATCAGCGTACAGCATGCGCGCGCGAATGGCTGAGGATATTATCGACGGAGCTATCACAGCGCCAAAGATCGCAGATAATGCCGTCACCGGACCGAAAATCGCCGATGGGGCTGTCGGAACTCCCCAGATCGTGAACGGGGCAGTGATCGCTTCCAAGATCGCCGACAACGTCATCACCGCCAATCACATTGTTCCAGCGATCGTTTCCAGCATCAACAACGTCACGAACGACGGGGGAAACATCAACCTGGTCGCAGGGGCAAATGTATCCATCACGGCGGACGACGCAGCCAACACGATTACCATCGCCGCGACACCCGGAGGCGGCGGCCTGACCCTACCGTACAGCAACACGACCGCGAGCACGGCTACCGCCTTCAGCATCGAGAACACGGGCACCGGCAGCGCAGGCGAATTCACCATCACCAACACATCGTCCGTCAAACCAGCGCTGAGCGTGAAGAGCAACAGCACAGCCCCAAACGGAGACGGGATCGCCGTGGAAGCCGTGGCAGGGAACGCCGTGCAAGCGATCAACAACAGTGCAGACATGGCGGCGATCGCTGCGATGAACACGGGAGAAGGCATGACCGCTTCATTCGTGAAAATGGGTCCCTCTGCGGGTGATTTATTACGCATGTCGAGCGCGGGTGGTACCGGGAAGGGTATCAATCTCACGTATTCCGGCACCACCCAAGGCATCTTTACTGCCGTCCCATCTACCGCATCAGCAACCGGTATGGAAGTCGATATGAACGGGACAGGCGCGGCGGCATACTTCCACGTCGACCACACCTCATCGGACAAGAGCTGCCTCAGAGCCGTATCGAATAGCACGGATAACAATAGCGACGCTCTGGAAACGGTCGCGGTGAACGGAAATGCCGTGGATGCTCGGAACAATTCTGCGGCGTCCCCGACGATTTTCGCATTGAACAGTTCCACCGCATCCAATTCCTCGGCAGGGTATTTCGAATCGGCCGGAATGAGCGGAACCATCCGGTCGATGAATACAAGCGCTAATCCGAACTCTCATATCTTCGAGGGGTATGCCGGGACGACGCAGGTCTTCCGCATGTACAACAGTGGGAATTTCTATTCCGCTGGCGGGTTGTATTCCGATCATGCAGTACTCCGGCAGGATCTGGGGAGCTCGGACACACCGATGAGCGGGGGATACTACCGCGACAATGTCGTCTATGCATGGGCGAACGTCTCGTCGGCCGGTCAGCTCGCCGGCGGTACGGCGGGTTTCGGCTGCACGGTGACCAAGACCGCGACAGGGACATACGATATCAGTTACAAGAAAACCATGAGCGGCTACGCCTATGCACCCATGGCGATAGCGTTCGAGGGGACTTCCCCTCAATTCGCCGTCATTTCCTCAGCAAGCAGCACCGGTTGTACCGTGAAGATCTGGAAATACAGCACAACGACGAACACGTTCTCCCTGACGGACAGCCAGTTCTTCTTCATCTTGTGCGGGCGTCCGTGAACGAGCAGTCTCAAAACAGGAGACAGGCTATGAGATATATAACAACACTGATCAAAGTGCTCGCGGCGGTATCTTTTCTCTTCCCGTCGACGGTGCACGGCCAAAGCCGCATCGACTGGCAGGCGCATGATGCTTGTGGGGCAGGACCTGCATCGAGTGCGAGCCAGATCTTGTACACCTCGGCAGGCCAGCCGATCGGAGGATTCTCAGGCGGCTCGGCGACGCTCCTGTCGGGCTACCTCTCCGTACTCATGGTACCTTCAGGAGCACCGACCATCGTTGCACAATCGTCTCTCGATTTCGGAACCGTCATCGTAGGTCAGGATGCAACACGACAGATGACGGTCTCGAACAGCGGGTCACTCCCACTCGATATCACGGGGACATCAATCTCTCCTTCTGTTTTCACCCTCGTTTCCGGGGGGGGGCGCACAGAGAATCAACCCTGGCGGATCCATCGTGATGACCCTGCGCTTCGCCCCTGCAGCTGCAGGGTCAATCTCAGGGGCTCTCGTCATCACGAGTAACGCGTCCAATGCCCCAATACACACGGTCACGCTCACCGGCAACGGCATGATTTCCGTACCCGCGATATCTCTCAGCGCTACGATGCTCGATTTCGGCTCGGTGGAGCTCGGTTCGTCAGCCATACGGAGTCTCACGATATCGAACTTAGGCAATGCCCCCCTGAACCTGACCGGCCAGTCCCTCACCGGGGCACACGCCTCGGACTACACGATTGTCCGTATGAGCGGGACACCCATTGCACCGGCCGGAAGCGACTACATCGAAATCCGTTTCGCACCGTCTGCAACGGGTGTGCGGACGGCTTCTCTCCTCATTTCCAGCAACGACCCGAACACCCCTGTGTCAACCGTCTCGTTGGCCGGTTCGGGGACCTCCACCGCCCAGCCCCACATTTCCGTCAGCCAGAACACGATCGATTTCGGTACGACGAACCCGGGTACGCCCGTGGACCGCGACCTTGTGATCAGCAACACCGGAACCGCCGCGCTCGTCCTTGTCGGCCAGAACGTCTCGGGGACATCGTTTCTTCTCCTCACGCCCGCCGTGGGTACCATCGCGCCTGGCGGGAATTCTATTGCTCGTATCAGGTTCGACCCCCCGTCCATGGGATCCTTCGCGGGCACTTTCCTGGTCTCGAGCAACGACCCTGTGTCCCCCACGGTAGCCGTCTCCCTCCACGGTGTGGGCGGCGGTTCCACCGGCCCGCGGCTGGCGCTCGGCGCGACGGTGCTCGACTTCGGCGCAGTGCCTATCCTACAGGCGAAGGAATTGGACCTGGAGATCCGCAATATCGGGACCTCGGATCTCGTCATCAGCTCGCAGTTGATCGCCGGTACGGACGCTCTCCATTTCTCGATCGTCCAGGCAGCAGGCTCGCCAGTCATTCCCGGTGGGAGAACCGCGGTACGGGTGAGGCACCTTCCTACCTCGGCAGGTCCGAAAGTCGCTCTGCTCCGTCTTACGACGAACGATCCCGGCCTACCGACTGCAGAAGTCGCGCTCATTTCCACCGCCGTAGGCAGTGATGAACCTCCCTCGCCGCCGCCTGCCACGCGCATCCTCGGAGCATACCCAAACCCCTTCTCCTCGATCACCACGCTCACGTATTCCCTGGAAACATCCGCCGAAGTGGAGCTTTTTGTGTACGACATCCACGGGCGGGTTTCATCATCGAACTATCAAGGGACACGGGATGCGGGATGCTATATCGTGACGTTCGACGGTTCCCGCCTTCCCCGTGGGGCTTATGCGGTGGTACTCAAGGCATTTACAAAGGATGGTCGTCGCATGACCCATGTAACGACCATCCACTGCGTGCACTGATCCACAAGCGGACGGGCCGGCTGATATTCGAAGATTCAAGCAGGAATTTTTGGAGAGAATATTCTGCCACCATGCGGAAATCGTGGAACGGCGGGGTTCCTCTGTAGAGTTGAACATGCTCGGAATCTCAAGGAGGGCCCATCCATCTTCTTGAATCAACCTCCCTTTACCATCGAGCAACATCCTCCATGAAAAAGGCGCCGCTCGCTTCCTATCTGTTCATCCTCGTCATTCTCTGCACCCTTTTCACGGCAGGAGCGAAAATGCTCGACCAACAAGGAATGTATCTCGCTCAGGCATACATGTTCACCCCTGCTGCAGCGGCATTCTTGACACGGGTGTTCTTCTATGAGCCGAAGTTCAGGGATGCGGACCTTCGTTTCCGGAAAGCACGAGAATACCTCGCGTTCTGGCTCGCCTCGCTCGGTATCACTGCGTTTTCATGCATCCTGTTCGCCGTACAGGAGCAGTGACATGGGATTGGTCCGGTCAATCGTTCCTTCAAAGACTTGCAGGGCAGTTCTCTGCAGAAGGCAAAGACATTCATGACGGCCTCCCCCCGGTTTCACGCCGGAAACGATGCTCATCGTCTTCTTCATCGGTGGGCTGACGGTGTTTCACATCCTGCCCGGTTTGCTCAACGGCTTCGGAGAGGAGTTCGGTCACCGTGGGTTCGTCTTCCCGCTCCTCTACTGGGAAAAACCCTGGGCAGTGTTCGTCGTCGGGGGGCTGATCTGGTACGCGTGACATCTGCCGCTCGCCTTCCTCATCCCTCAGAATGTCTCCTCTACTCTGCAGCAAACCGTTCTCAACCAGATCACCTTGATCATCGGTTCCGTTCGCGCGTTCACCTACCCCGCCTTCGTCTACGTGAAGAGCAGGAGAGTCTGGGACGCCTCGCCGGCACACATCGCCATGAACAACTCCGCACAGTCGTTTTCGTACTTCACCGTTCTCGACGACCACCTCCTCGCCAATCTCGGTCTGGTCTCGACGATGATCATCATGGTGAGTCTTCTTTACATTTACGGAGGCTTCAAGATATTCACGAAATATTTCGCAAGTGATGGTACAGGAAACGTTCCCCTGATAGAGACGAAAAACGGTATGCCCATGACATCTTTGCCGACACGGTGAAAGTCGTGGGAAACATCGGTCTCGAAAGAGATGCCCTCGTCGGGGGAGAGGCGTTCTTGTAAAGGCCGTATGCATCCTCACGAGCAGCGAAAAAGCGCGCTGTGAAAAAACAGCAGCCGCTCTTTCTATTTACCTTTCGCCAGGAAAACGAAACGTGTATCTTTCAAATACGTTCCTCGAGTCCTATTTCTCCATGAAGAGGAGAACGGCATGGCAGTGTTGTACGTGTTATCCGCGATCATCGCCGCTCTGCTCGGTTCCCAGGCGCTGAACGCCCAGCCCGTTCTCACCTTCAAACGGATTGAAGTTCGCTACCCCGAAATCACGCTTGCGTACAAAGTGACCTGCGCTGGTACGTTCCGGCGAGATCTGGGTTCGCAGCATTTCGAAGTCCGCGAGAACGGCATCCGCGTCAAGGATGTGGTGGTTTGGTGCCCGCCCGACGATTCCTGTTGCATATCGGCATGCCTCGTTCTGGACAGAACGGGGAGTATGCAGGGTCAGAAAATCGCAAGCGTCAAAGCGGCCGCGACGAAGTTCGTTACGCTGATGGACCCTTGCGACGAAGCGGAACTCATCAGTTTCAACACCGTCGTCACCCTGAACTTGCCGATGACGAACGACAAGCCCCGGCTCATCTCGGCGATCGAGAGTCTGACGGCCGTTGGGAACACCGCGCTGTGGGACGCCGCTTACGAAGGGATCTCCGAACTCGCGGCAAACGGACGCAATGCCTGCAGGGCGGTCATCCTCCTGACCGACGGGGGCGAGAACAGCAGTAAATACCATTCCTTCGCAGACGTTGTCCGCCTCATATCCGACACGCGCGTCCGCGTGTTCACCATCGGGTACGGGATCGATCCGGGAAGCAGGCAGGAGGGACCTCTCCGCCAGCTGGCCGAGATCAGCGGCGGACAATATTACCACGCACCTCTCCCCGAGGACCTCGAAGCGATATTCACGGCGATTCGACAGGATATCAAGAACGCATACCAGGAATGCTACCTGAAGTATACAACCAACTGCCCGGACGGAAGTCTTCGCGTCGTGAACCTGACCCTCGTGAACTACTGCGGCGGCTCGGAGACCGCGACCCGCACGTACCAAGCCCCGCTCGACCGCTCGAAATTCCAGGAGGTACGCGTACGGCTCGGCACGGCGTCGGTCATGGGGACGCAGGAAGCCCTCATCCCACTCATCCTCGAAACCCCCGTCAATGCCGTCTTCAGCAAAGGCAATCTCACCGTGATATACGACCGGAGCCTCGCTGTACTGACGGGGGTGTCGACGAACGGCACTCTCCTGGAAGGAGTCGGTACCACCGTCTCCGACATCGGCTCCGGCCACACGATATGGCTGAGAGATCATAAGGAAATCTCAGGGAGCGGCGTGCTGATGTACCTGCGGTTCCGCACCGCGGATGTCGCCTTCACGGCTCAGTCCTTCCTCCATATCAGCAACTGGAGCATGGACGCCTACTGCCTGATCCCCCGCCCGGAAGACGGCTCTCTGTCCATCCGCCCGCGCGAGCCCCTCCTCGAATGTGAGGTCGTCCTGCCCGAGCGCCTCGCGTGGGACGACGACCTCAAAGATTACACCCCGAACCCCTTCACGGCAACGGTACTCGTCCGGAACACCGGGACGCGAGAAGCATATCGGGGACGAGCGCGCATCTCCGTCACATCGAAGAAACTCTCCCTGTCTTCACCCGTCGTCACCGAGCAATCGCTGACTCCCGCGACCGTCATGCCCGGCAAAGAATCCGTGGCATCATGGGACATTCGCACAGCGGCGCTCGACAACGCCGACTCGATGACCATCTGTTTCACGGTCACCTCAGACAACCACCCGCCAATCGAGTGCTGTCGAACCCTCTATGTCAACCCCGCCCAGACGTCCGCTCTGGTCTGCGCGCTGGAAACGCCGGACACGATCTCCTTCCGTGAGCAGTATTACGAACCGGAGGAATTCGATATCCGTATTATAGCCATCAACACCGGCACGGGGAGGACGAAAAACGTCATCGGGCAGATGCTGCAGGACAGCCGGTTCACGATCCTCTCTCCCGCAGCGCTGACCCTCGCCGATGTGCTCTACCCGGGGGACACGGCATCCGGAATCATCCGCGTACGCATGCACCCACGTGTGGAGGACGGTTTCGATACGGTGCGTGTCCACCTTCAAGGCAACGATACAGACCCGGTCTGGTGCGAGCGCGCGATCTGGGTCGAACGTATCCGTGCGCCACGTTTCGAGCTTTCCTGCTCGACACCCGACGACAAGCTCGTTTTCTCGGACGAGATCCTCGACTATGTCCCCAATCCATTCCCCGTCACGACGACGGCCGTGAACGTCGGCGAAACGTATGCGGAGGAATGCCGCCTCGTCTTCGTCGGTCCGCCTCGTTTCACCCCGATAGACGGGAACCTGCGTCCCGCCGGCACCATCCCCGTCAACGGGAAGCACACGGAGCGATGGACGCTGCGTGCCCTCCCTCGCTCCGAAGCGGGCTGGGACACTCTGATCTTCCAAGTGCAAGGCCGCGGCGGATTGGGCCGGACCATCGTCCTCGCCGATTGCCGCTTGCCCGTTTTCGTTCCGGCAATCCGTCGCCCCGAATACAAGCTCACCTGCACTGCGCCGGATTCTCTCATATACATGAGCAACGGGTATGTTCCCGATCCCTTCCCCTTCACGGTACGACTTGCCAACACCGGTACGGCATCGGGGCGACGCATACGCCTCACCCCCGCAATTCCGCCCGGTGTCCTGCTCGCGGCGGGGGAGCCGACGGAACGTACCGTAGATGTTCTCGCCCCCGGAGACACAGCGACTTTCCGTTGGATGTTGCGGCCCGTCGAACGCACGACGAGCTCGACGCTCCAGATCTGTCTCAGCGCGATCGACTCCATTGGCGCATCGGACGAGTGCTGCAGCGAGGTGTTCATCCCGCAGGAAGCCTCGCCTCGGCTCGACCTGACATGTCTCACGGTCGACACGCTATTCATCGACACTGGCACGGGTCTCTACGCTGGGAACCCGTTCCCCGTCTACGCGACAATCGCGAACACGGGCCGTGGGAAAGCGGAGAATGTTCACGCGACTCTTTATGTGCTCGGCCCGGCGGTCCGCATCATCGGGACAGCCGAACAATCCGTCGGCGATATCGAACCCGGCGGTCATGCGCTCCTGACGTGGACCGTCGACGCACAGACCAGAAATACCGAAACCCTCCTACCCTTGCGCATCACCGCCGAAGCGGGCAACCACCAGCAGCTGAATTGCACACGCATGGTGTACCTGCCGGCCCTCCGGTTCCCCCGACTTACAGCCGAATGTCGGTCCGATCCGGAAGATTCTCTCCTTTTCGATTGGGAGAGCGGTTCCTATGCACCGGCATTCGTCACGGTCACCCTCCGCGTGAAGAACACGGGCGACTTCTCCGCCAACGACGTGTCGGCGATAATCGCCATTCCCCCGGGAATCATGCTGGCGCCGGGCGAATCGATGTTGAAATCTCTCCAGCCTTCCACGCTGGAACCTGCCACATCGGGCATCGTCTCCTGGAAGGTCATCCCCGAGCGGCGCACCGAGGACGCGGTGCGAACATTCCTTTTCACCGCCCGAGCTGCGAACGCAGAAGACGCCATGTGTTCCGACCCGCTCTTCATCCAGGGTGCCCCGAAAAAACTTACGCTCTCTCTGCCGCGGGGTGTTCTCCTGAGGTACGGGGATAAGCGCACCATAGCTGTCTGTGTGAGCCGGACCGTTGCAGCCGAGTTGAGTATGTACCGCTTCGATGTCTCGTTCGACCCCGGCATCCTTTCCATCCTCCAGGCGAACAGCACAGGTACACTCACCGAGCGGGGGTGGGTGGGTCCCGTTCTCGTCTCTCCCACGCCCGGACATGTACGGGTGTCGGACTACACGACGACGACGCCGATTCACGCCGAGGAGGGCGTTCTCGTGTCCCTGCTGGTCGAAGGGACATACAACGGCCCCGGGATGTCGTACGCACATACCGAGCTGAAATTCGTTCCGGGATCCGTCGATCTCGACCGCGGGGAAATCCTCGCCGAAACGTCGGACGGCGACGCATATGTCACGAACGACTGTCTGGAACCGCTCGCTGCTTCCGACCGTTTCACGCTCGCTCAAAACATTCCCAACCCATGTAGCGGAGAAACGGTCATCGTGTTCTCCGTCTCGGAACCTACACATGCGCGGCTCGTGATCTTCGACCGGATGGGAAGAGTAATCGCCGTTCCGCACGCAGGGGAAACGGCGAAAGGAACGCACGCTGTGCGTTTCGATGCCTCCATTCTCGAACCCGGGCTGTATTTTTACCGACTCGAGACACCGGAGCACATCGCCGTGCGTAAGCTGTCCCGCCGCTGAAATACGTGAGAGAGGGTGCAGGAATGGGTAAAAGAAGGTGGAGACACCCTCGCGACGGAGATGTATCTCCAACCGCCGTCGGCACCATACACGAGGAGACCGGCAGCCGGGTCTCGTCCGGTCCAAGTCTCCTCCCCCTGGTGGTTACAGCGGTCTTGACCGCTTTCACCACACCTCCGTTGCTCCATGCCCAGCCCATGTGCTTCGCGTCGGGACCCGACTCGATTTTTTTCGACAAAACAGCTTACAACACGTATCTCCCCCCGGCTTTTCCTATCGATGTGACAATCGTGAACAGTGGAACGAAACGCATCGACTCGGTGGTCGTTTTCGCCCGTGCAAGCACACAATTCACGATTCTCACCTCCCCTGTGGTCTTCGCGGCGGATTCCATGAGGACGGGGGATACGTGTCGTGCCGAGTTCCGACTGCTCGTCCAACCGCGGGCAGTGAACGGGATCGACACGGTCTTCATCACCGTCACGGGCAAAGGGGGCATGCGGACCGAGTGCATGCATGCCCTTTGGGTGGAAAAGGAATACCGGCCGAGAAATGTGCTCATCTGCCCGCCCGATAGCGCTTTGTCCCTCCGCTTTGTCGACACGTTGAACACCTATGTCCCCGATCCTCTCGTCCTTCCGCTCCGAATACGGAACGAGGGCGACGCGCCCTCGAGAGAGACACGCATTTTCTACATCGCGACACCGGCCGTGACGGTGGCGGACGACCAGGATCCCATCCTCGAGATCGGGACTCTCGCACCGGGGGCCTACGAGGATAGAGTATTTCGGATTCGTGCCGTCCCCCGGAACAGCGATACGACAGTCACCTTATATTTCAAGGCACAAGGGAAAGGCGGTCTCGGCGACCGGATCGTGGACACGATCTGCGCGGCGGACTTGAGGATTCCCCCCCGCCGTGAAGCCAAACTCCACCTCGATTGTGCGAACGGCATCCGCATCGCGTACCGCAACGGAGCATACGAACCGAATCCGTTCACGTGGGGAGTTCGTGTCTCCAACACCAGCGAAGGGTATTCCCGTGACGCGCGAGCGACGATTTCCCTCCCTCCCCATTTCAGGCTCGATACGGCGGAGTCGGAGACGAAACGCGTGGGTGACATTCCACGCGGTGCTTCCGTGGAAACGTGGTGGAAGGTGACCGCCCTTCCCGTCTCGGAACCCGACACCGGCATCATCTGTGTGCGCATCCTCGATGCGTTCAACAACACGGCGCTTTGCTGTGACACGGTTGCCCTGCCGGCTTTCCTCTCGCCGGATCTCCGGGCTGCTTGCCTTCTCGTACCGGACACCATCGGAGTCGACGTTTCGACAGGACTATACGTTCCTTCCTCGAGCACCGCAAGGCTCGATATTTTCAACATAGGGACCGAGGGCATCGACTCCGTGCGGGCAGGCATCATCGTCGACGATCCCGATATCGATATCTCCCCAACATCTGACTCGATCCGTTTCGTCACGGCATATCTGCCAGCGTTCGGATCGGCATCGATGGAATGGTCCTTGCTGCCGCGGCCTGCACAATATGAACGGAGCGTCTCGGTGACCTTTCGGGTGTTCGGTGCGAAAGGACAAGAGAAGACGGCCATCTGTAGACTACGCATAGCGGCAGCTCTCCAGCCGGAGATCTCCTGTACGCTGGGGACATCACCCGAAGACACGCTCCACTACGCGATCGCTACCATGCTGTACGACAGCCTCCGAGCTGAGGCGGTCATCCAGAACACGGGGAACGGCAGAGCCGAGGATGTGAGAGCGGCGCTTCTTCTGCCCGCGGGCATCGCATTCGCCGAAGGGGAAGAAGCGGTGAAATCGCCCGACCCGCCGACGCTCGAACCTGGCTCCGCGTGGAGGGTAAGCTGGCGCCTTTCGCCTGCGGCACAACGCGTGGGTCGACTCGACACCCTCCGCCTGGAAGCCCGCGCGGGGAAAACCGTGTCGTCCTGCAGAGACTGGGTTTTCATTATCGGTATCCCGCCGCTGACGGTCCTGAGCATCCCTCTCGGCAATGTCGCCCAGCACGGTCGCGAGCTCCGCATCCCCATCGAAATCGACAATACGAACGGAAAATCCATTGACCGCCTCGACGTAGCGGTTACGTACGACACGGCGAAACTTTCCTTCCTCGGATTCGAGCGCGAAGGGGACATGCTCGCGGGATGGAAATTCACGGAGAATACATCCATTGGGCGGGCGTATTTCACCGCGTGGTGCGATAGCGCCTACCTCGAGGGTGAAGGGATCCTGGCGCACATGCGATACCGGGTCCTGTTCGGGTTAGGGAACGACATTCTTCGAGCGGAATACACACCTCTCGTCTTCGACACCCTCGTCAGTTCGGTAAATAGGGGCAGTGTGCGCGCCCATTGGCTCGACGGCGCTGTGGTGGTCAGCGGGGATTGCCTTCCGCCGCTCTCCGCCACGGATCGATACGTCTTCCTCTCGGCGGTTCCGGACCCTCAGAGCGGATCGGTCTCGATACGTTGCGACGTGCGGAAACCGGCCACGCTCTCTCTCCGCCTGTACGATATCCTCGGGTGCGAGCGCATGACTCTATACGAGGGCCCGGTATGGGAGGGATCCTTTCGTTTCGTCCTTCAAGCCGGCACACTGCCCCGGGGGTTCTACCTCTGCCGGGCTCAAACAGGGGGTCACAGCGTGTTGCAAGGAGTCCCTGTCATCCGCTGAAAACCGCAGAATGCCCGGGCATTCTCGCATCACGCTGCGGCATATTCTGTTGACAAAAGGGTGCAGCGGTCATAGATTCGAGTAAAGCCGCTCGACCAATCACGGACCAAGAAACCCGCCGGTGGAATATCACCTTCAAAGGACGGGCGGGGAGTGTTTTCCGCCACTTTCTTTCCTTGCATGGTGCAACAATCTCTCAGGGAGATGGAAGAGTTACGCCATAGAATAAAGTACGATTTCGAGTGAGACACCGGGTTGAACGTCCCCGCCGGCCCATTCACACCGATGGAGAGAAAAACGATGCCGAATACCCATCTTGAGCAGGGAACATTCCGGCGTCTTGCCGGATACCCGTCAATATTTCCCCAAGGAGGCAACAACACATGAAACGATTTCCATTCATCGCAATCTTGGTCCTGCTGGCCACTGTTCGCACAGCATCGGCACAGGTCGGTGACTCGCCGAAAACCGACCCGCGGCTTATCAAAGCATTGAAGGAAGCAAACCTCGAATACACGGAACTCCCCAACGGCGATTGCAAGTTGCTCGTTACAACCTCCGACGAGGAGGGAGATGGAGAAGAATCCCGGACTCAGATCGTGTTTATCCGATCGAGCACATACAAATTGGGAAATATCGAGATCCGTGAAATTTCCTCAGTCGGCTGGGATGGGGCGGAGGAACCATCCGCACTCGTGGCGAACACCCTCCTCCAAGGAAACGCGCAGAGCAAAATCGGTGCATGGGAAGTGAGCCAAATGAGGGACAGCTCTTATATCGCCGTCTTCACGGTGAAGACCTCGCCCGATATCGCTGCCGAAACCCTGGAAACCATCGTATTTGCAGTGGCTTATACTGCAGATAGAATGGAAAAGAAGCTCAAGAACAAGGACGAGTGGTGACGCCCTTTCATCAAGAAACCCCTCCAAGCTCTTTTCCTTTTTGCGGGAAGTGGGTACGACGCAGTATGAATGGGTGGGGAATCCAAAAACCATGGGTTATCCGACTGTGCTTTTTCCTGGGCTCGCTTATCTTTCCGGGGGATTGTGTGAGTTTTCGGAGATCCTCGCAAAGGACCTATCAGGGTAGCGAAAGTTCATTCTTCTACCGATATGCAGGGAAAACCGCATTCCCATTCGGTGGTTTTTCGGGGCTCTGCAATCGCCTTGTTCTGTATGAGCACACTTGCTTCAGCGGGAATTGCCTTGTTTTTCAATGCTCTCGCCGATATGTTCATATATTTGGTAATGATAAGAATACTTCGGAATCGAACCGCCGCTCGTAACGAATGACATTTCTCAACCCGCTGTACCTGATCGCTCTTGCCGCGGCGGCAATTCCGATCATCATCCATCTGCTCAATCTCCGAAAAGCGCGTGTCATCGAGTTCAGCACGCTCGCTTTCCTGAAGGAGCTCCAGAAAAGCCGGATCCGTAGGCTGAAAATCAAGCAGTGGATTCTCCTCGCCCTCCGTATCCTCGTCATCGTCTTCGTCGTTCTCGCATTCACGCGACCTGCTCTTCGAAGCTCCTTCGGTTTCCTCCCCGGTGTGCGGGCGCGGACGTCGGTCGTTATCCTTTTCGACGATTCCTTCAGCATGCTCGCAGCGGACGAGGGAGGGCGCCTTTTCAAGCAAGCGCGGGAAAAAGCTCTCGAGATTGTCGGCATACTCGAACCGGGCGATGAAGCGGCTCTCATCCGGTTTTCCGATGCTGGGAAGACATTCCCTGCATTCACGACGGCGACAAGCGTACTTCGGCGGGAAATCGCTTCGGCAGAGCCTTCGTACATTCATGGCGATGCCTCGGAGGTTCTCGCGGCAGCGGGTGCTCTTCTCCACCAGTCGACCAATTTCAACAAGGAACTCTACATCATCACGGATGAACAGCGCTCCCACTTCTTCCGGCCGGGCGCTCCTTCCCTGCAACGGACGCTCGATCCGTCGGTCCGGACGTTCATCATACCCGTGGGAGCGCACCGCGTCGACAATACCTCGATTGAGAACATAGTCGTAGAAAACTCCCTTTTCGAGAAGGAAAAACCGGTAGATCTCACGGTAACAGTGCGCAACGACGGTTCTTCCCCCCTTGCGAATGCCGTCGTCAGCGTCTTTTTAGAGGGAGAACGCGTTCAGCAAAAGACCACCGATATTCCCGCGGGGGGCCGTGCCCAGGTGAAATTCGCCGTGATCCCGAAACGGAGCGGGTTCTTGACCGGTTTCGCTGAGCTCGAGGACGACGAGATCCCGGAAGACAACCGCCGCTATTTTTCCTTCTTCGTGCCGGAACGGATTTCCATTCTCATCGGTCCTTCGGGAACGCGCGAGTCGACCATTCTTGGTCTCGCGCTCGAACCGGAACCGGGGGCCACGCCATTCTCGATTACTATGGCGGACCGAGGGGCATTGCTATCCAGCGCTCTCGAGAAATTTGACGTTGTCGCACTCCTGGGTGCGGACTTCGCGACACCGGGGTTCATCAGAAGACTCGGCGCGTACGTCCGAGCAGGCGGCGGTCTCATGCTCTTCCCGGACGGAACCGGGGGGAATGAAACGTTCTCGAGCATTCTGCTCCCGACAGTCGGTATCCGCACGCCGCGGGGCGTTAGCGGAGTAGCGGGAAGCGGTGAGTCCTTCACGACTTTCCGAAATGTGGACTTCGACCACCCCCTTTTCCAATCGGTTTTCACGCCACGAGGCGAGAACGATAAACACGAAATCGAATCGCCGAGAATCAACGCCTACGTCCGTCTCCAGGGGGATGATTCCACGCTCGAGGTCATCACCACCACAGGCGGCAATGCTTTTCTCCTCGACCGCCGTTACGGTGCCGGTCGCGTGCTCGCATTCGCAGTCCCGCCGAATCTCTCGTGGTCCGATTTCCCCCTCAAAGGCATTTTCGTCCCACTCCTCAACCGTTCCATCTTCTATCTTTCACGCCGCGAGGAAAACGTGCGGGAAGTCACAGTCGGTGCGACCTGCGATCTCACGGTGCCCGGGGCATCGGCGGCGGTCCAGTACGAACTCGCAGCACCTTCGGGAGAAAAAGTAAAACTCATCCCGAAATCCCTCAGCGGAAGTCTGGTATTCAGATTCGAGGGACTCTCTCTCCCGGGGGTCTACGCACTGGAAAGCGAGGGGAAAACGCTCCGCACGATCGTTGCGAACATCGACCCTCTCGAGTCCGCTATGGAAAAAGCTCGGCGGGAAGAAATCGTGACGTTTTTCCATACTGCAGGTGCTGCATCGGTCGCCCGAATGGACAGGAAGGCTGATGTGAAGCGGGTGGTCGTGGAAGCGCGCTTCGGCGTTGAGCTCTGGAAATACATGCTCGGTCTCGCACTCCTTTGTGCGATAGCGGAAATGCTGATCGCCCGGGAGGTTCGCCGTTCCCAAGAAACTGTTCCACCCACCCCATGACTCCGATAAACGACGGCTCCATCGACCCGATGGAAATCCGCCAGGCACGGGAAATGATAGTCCATAGCGAACGGTCACCCATGCGGGAATCCTCCACCCAGGATTCACCGGCAAGAACGCTCACCCCATTTCGCTCCGCAGAACGGGAGGAAACCGTCATTCTCGTCGGTGTACCCCGGCCGCCAGCCCAACGTTTGGCGGAAACCGAGGAGCACCTCGAAGAACTCGAACAGTTGACCCGTACGGCGGGGGGGGTTGTCGTGGAGAAAATCTTTCAGACGCGTATAAAAATCGACCCTGCCACGTTCATCGGGAAAGGGAAAGCCGAAGATCTCGCCCGGCGTTGCGAGGAGCACGACATCGATACCGTGATTTTCGACGACGACCTCTCTCCGGTCCAACAACGCAACCTCGAACGTATGCTTGGGAGAAAAGTCATCGACCGGACGGGATTGATCCTCGACATCTTCGCGCGCCATGCCCGGACGGATACAGCCAAGACCCAGGTGGAGCTTGCTCAGCTCGAGTATCTTCTCCCACGTCTGACGCGCCTCTGGGCCCACCTCTCGAAGCAGTACGGCGGCATCCGTACGAAAGGGCCCGGCGAAACGCAGATCGAAACGGACCGCCGAATGGTGCGCGACCGAATCAGCCGCCTCAAGAGAAAGCTCGAACGCATCGAGCAGAGGCGTAGGACGCAACGCAAATCGCGCAGAGACATTGTGCGCATCGCCCTTGTGGGGTACACAAATGCAGGCAAATCCACGCTGTTGAATATTCTCACGGGGTCGGACGTCCTCGTCGAAGACAAACTGTTCGCAACGCTCGACGCCACGGTTCGAGCTATGGAGATCGGCAAGCGAAAAGTCCTCGTCGCCGACACTATCGGTTTCATCCGCAAGCTCCCGCCCCGGCTCGTGGTTTCCTTTCACAGCACGCTCGAAGAAGTCCTGGAAGCCGATTTTCTCCTCCATGTGGTCGACATTTCTCACCCCCATATGCAGGAGCAGATCGAGGTGGTCCGGCGGACGCTCAAGGAAATCGGGGCAGACCGGAAACCTGTCATCACCGTGTTCAACAAGATCGACTTGCTCCCACGGCCTGAGATGATCACGGCACTGTCCGGCGCAGAAGCCGGGTCCGTGTTCATCTCCGCTGCGAGGGGGATAAACATCCGGGAACTTCTCGACCTCATCCGCCGCAACCTGGACGAACGACATGTCGAACGCTGTTTCCGGATCAGCCCGCCGGACTACCGGCTCCTTTCGGAGTTCCACCGGTTGTGCGACATTCATGACGAGCGATTCGACGAAAACGGAATCGTGCTCCACTGCGATATCGAACCCGCCGTGGCGGGGAGAATGTTGAAGGAGTGGCCGGACCGACTCACCGAGATCGATGGAGAACCCCGAACGACCTGAACCCGCGGGGGGAACACTCTATGTTGTTTCCACACCGATCGGGAATTTACGGGACATCACGCTCCGAGCGCTGGACATCCTTCGCAGCGTGGACATCATCGCGGCGGAAGACACCCGCACCACCCGCGTCCTCCTCGATGCGTACAACATCGACACCGAATGCATGAGCTGTCACAGCCGGAATGAAAACCGGCGCACCCACACCATCCTCCGCATGCTCGAGGAAGGGAAATCCGTGGCCGTCGTTTCCGACGCAGGAACACCTGCACTTTCCGACCCTGCCGGTCGTCTCATCGCGGCGGCCATCGATGCCGGTTTCCCCGTCATCCCCATTCCGGGACCATCCGCCGCACTTGCCGCACTCGTTGCGAGCGGTTTTCGCATGGACCGGTTCCGCTTCGAGGGTTTCCTTCCCCTGAAACGTAAGCGTCGTGCACGTCTCGCCGAACTGGCTACGGAAACCCGGACGGTGATCCTGTACGAGTCCGTTCACCGTCTCCGCAAAACCCTCGTTGAACTGAGGCAATACCTCGGGCCGCGTCGTGTCTCGGTGAGCAGGGAACTCACGAAGAGGCACGAAGAAACCGTCCGCGGAAGCATGGACGAGGTGATCGAGTACTTCGAGCGGAACGAACCGCGGGGGGAGTTCGTCATCGTCATCGCCCCACCTGCAGAGAAGGACACCGCCCCCCCTGATCAAGAATGATACAACAGGGAAACGGGATTCCCTCTCTGCAAACTCGATTTTTTCGCCGTTCCGCGGTATCTTCCTTTTCAGCGAAGATCGCTTCCCTTCCAACAGAAACAGGAGGCAACCCATGCGAATACCTCTCCTTTCAATGGGTACTGTGTCCAGGCATGCTGCGGGGGTGGTGCTCACGACTATAATCCTTTCCATGAGCGCGCCCGGACAAGCCGGAAAATCCCTCATCATCAACCATTTCGTTTCCGACCCTACGACCATCGAGGGTCATCTTGTCGTGGCCGATGTCGAAGGCACCGGGGGAACCGTGAAAATTTCTTTCTACGACGAGAACGGGAACCTGGAAGGATATGCCACCGAAACGATCCCTCCCCATGGGAAGATCAACCTCAATCCCGAGAAGTACGTCAAGGGGAAGAAGATGATCGGCACCATCCGCATCAGCGCGACGAAAGCGGTGGCAGGCCAATACTGGCAGTTCTACCACGACAAGGAGCTCGGGTGGAAGAACATCGCCGTTCCTGCAGCAGTCGGGCCGGGGACGACGAAGTTGATCTGCCAGCATTTCGTCTCGGACCCGAACATAGAGAGCTACATCGTCGTGGCCAATTCGGATGACCAGTCCACGACCGTCCACGTCGAGCTTTACAGTGACGATGGCGTACTCGCAGGGCAGACGAAACTCATCGTCCCCGGGAACGGGAAGCTCCGCATCATACCGTACGGTATCGTCGGCGGACGAAAAATGACCGGGGTCGCAACCGTGCAAAGTGAAGGCGCGTTTCTCACCGGCGAGTATTGGCAGGTTTCGGAAAACGAGAAATACCAGATTGCCCATGCGATGCTGGATATCGCTCCGGACGCGGAGGCCCTTGCGGAGATGAAACTCATGCGCGTAATGATCAATTTCGATTTCGACAGCGACCGGATCCAGAGCCGTTCGTTCGCCGATCTCGCTGAGGTGGCTAAAGCGATGAATCTCCCGAAGAACAAGAACGTGAAGTACGAGATCGCCGGGTTCACCGATGACCAGGGCTCGCGGGATTACAACATCAAACTCTCCGAGCGCAGGGCGAAATCGGTCAGGGATTACCTCGTGAAAAATGGGAAAGTCAGTCCGAAACGCCTGATCGTCAAAGGCTACGGCCCCGACAATCCCATCGTTCCCAACTCGACGGAACTCAATCGAGCGCGCAATAGGCGCGTCGAGTTCCGGAAGCTCTGAAGGTCCCGTGGAACGGACAATGCGACCATGACCAAGAATCTGTAAGGAGTCGACATGAAACACGCACTGATTCCTACCCTCCTCGCCGCCTTCTTCGCATGCACGGTTTCTTCCTCCGCACAGACCGGCCGGCAATACATCATAAACCACTTCGTTTCCGACCCCGGCGTCATCGAAGCACATCTCGTGATCACCGATGTAGACGGGCTCGGTCCAACCGTCACGATCAAGTGTTACAACAACGACGGGAAACTCATCGGGGAAGGGAAAGAAACTATTCCGCCATTCGGGAAAGTCAACCTAAACCCAGGCAAATACGTAAACAATTCCGTCGTCAACGGAACCGTCCATATATCCGCGACATCGAACATCGTGGCGGAGTACTGGCAGTTCTACAAGAAAACAAACGAGTCGTGGAAAAACACGACTGCAGTCGGTGCTCCCGCGCCGGGGTACGAACGGCTGGTTTGTCCGCATTTCGTTTCGGATAAAAACGTCGAGGCATACCTCGTCCTCGCGGACAGCGACGGAAAAGGCGCCGTCCTCGATATCGTTTTCTACAATGACGGGGGTGCAGAAGTCGGCCGTTTGACCCAGACGGTCAAACCGAACGGGAAAGTCATCTTGAAGCCCACCGATCATGTCAAAGCCCCTGCCACTGGCGTTGTCCACATCACGGCCGCAGGTGGAAGGGTCACGGGAGAATACTGGCAGGCCGAAGACCAGAAACGATACCAGACCGTCGTCCCGATGGGCGGCATCTGAGCGGCGGGTCCACCGAAAAGGGTCATCCCGCCTTCAGATCCATCGCTCGAGGGCACTTGCATATGCCCTTTCGTGAGCTCTCCCCTTGCGGGAAAGGGGAAATGGAAGATAGAGGTAGGGCGTGTCCCGCTTGAGCGGCGAAGAATTCTTGACCTCTGTGGCAGCCGTCGCCGCTATTGCGACGCTCCTTCTCCTCGCTGAAACCAGCCGTCGCATCCTGAAAGCACGAAGCGATCTCCCGCGGATTATCGTCCACGCGGGGACGGGACTGCTGATTGCTTTCAGCCCTCTCTTTTTCCAGAGGGCTTTCCCGCTCATCCTTATCGGGGGAGTATTCGTCATTTTGAATGCGTTGGCTCTCGGGACGGACATTCCCATTTTGGGACGCCACGGTTGCCATCCGTCCTTCGGCACGGTATTCTACCCCGCAGCATTTCTCACTCTCACCGCTTTCCTCTGGCACCGTTCACCGCCGATTGTCACATCGGCGATGCTCGTCATGGCTTTCGGCGACATGGCAGCCGCCCTCATAGGGGGATCACGTTCGCACCCAAGACGGTACGCGATCACATCGGACGGAAAATCTCTCGAGGGCTCGGCCGCGATGTTCATCGCCTCGTTCTCCGCCCTCCTCGGAGCAGCGTTCCTCCTACCCACCGCATCGCGCCTAGATATAACCGGTCTTGAGACGATTCCAGCTATCGTTCTGTTTTTCAGCACGGCACTCTATGCGACGGTATGGGAAGCTGCATCATCGCGCGGATCGGACAATCTCTCTATACCACTCAGCACGGCTTTTCTGCTCTTCCTCTGCCTGCCTGACCAGCGTGGTGTCCCCTCGGACCGTCTCGCCGTCGCAACGGTGCTGGCCATCTCAGCCGCTTTCGCGGCATGGGCCATGCGCCTCTTGACGGTTTCCGGCGCAGTAGGGGCTTTTCTGCTGGCGGTCCTTGTTTTCACCGCAGGCGGATGGTCATGGGCAGTCCCTATCCTCACCTTTTTCATCCTTTCCAGTGTCGTCTCCAGAATAGGAAAAGAACGGAAAAACTCACTCCAAACGATGACGGAAAAGACATCAACAAGAGACTTCTGGCAGGTCGCAGCGAATGGCGGTGTCGCAGGATGTATCGTTGTCCTGTCCGTCGTCATCCCCGACGAGCGTTGGTACTTTGCCTATCTTGGCACTCTTGCCGCTGTTGCCTCCGATACGTTTTCCACCGAGATCGGGGTGCTCTCACGGGGCAACCCGCGGCATATCCTCAATTTCCGTCCCGTGCCAGCCGGATCGTCCGGTGGCGTGTCTCTCACAGGGGTTGCGGGGGGGATAGTCGGCGCCGCTTTGACCGCATTGAGCGGTGCCTTATTCGATAGAGAACACCTTTTCCGACCGCTACCCATCCTCGGCCTTATGGTGGTCGGCTTCCTCTCTTCACTCGTCGATAGCCTCGCGGGCGCGACACTGCAGGCGCAGTACCGCTGTGAAATCTGCGGGGCGACCACAGAGCGCCGCTCGCACTGCGGGTTCCCCTCCGCGCTCCGCAGCGGCAGGAAGAGCGTCACGAATGACACCGTTAACGTTGCTTGTGCTGTGTCGGGAGCGTTTCTCGGCTGGATTATCGGCTGTCTCCCCCGCTGAAAGCTTCCCTTTCCTTGCAAGACACTCGTCCGTAGATTCCAGTAGATTCCATTAAAGGAGCAATGAATCTGCGCCTGATAATGCGTATCCCATTCATACACGGCGTACGCCCCCGATCTCTCGGACAAATGGCGGTCCTCATGTCGCTCGTGTTGTCCTCCTGTGAGCGATTGGAACTCCCTTCCTCGGTTCCCGACGAGATCCCCCCACTCCCGCCGGCGGGTCTCATCGTCGAAAGTTCCCATGACGGGTACGTTTTCATTGGATGGTTGAAAAACACGGAGCGCGATCTCCGGGGGTATATTGTGTACCGCTCAGAGGGGATACCTCCCACACCCCCTTACCTCGTCGTCGATACTGTGACGAGGAATTTCTACATCGACGGGGGATTGAGTTACGACACGCTCTATTCTTATTTCGTGGTCGCGCTGGATGCAAGCGGGAACGTGAGCATGCCCTCGGACACCGTGACGGTACGTTCGCCCAACGAGGAGGACCCGGAGACGCCTCTGTCTTTCCAGGTTCACGGGAAAAACCAGGAGGGACAGGTTTTCATGCGCCTCGAGTGGATACCGACGAACGATTTCGATCTCGCCGGGTATGTCGTCTACCGCGGAGATGGGCCGGAAGTGCTTCCCTCCCAGCGATTTTCCATCGCCTTCACGGAAAGAGCGATGTACGACGACACGGCCGTCTCGGCGGACGGGAGGCGTTGGTATTACACCGTCACGGCGGTGGACCGAGGTGGCCGTTACGGTCAAGCGAGCCCTGTCCGGTCCGATCTCGTGACCCTACCTCCGGAAATACTCGAACCCGCTGACGGAGCCCAGGTGACGGGATATCCTCTCTTCGTCTGGAAAGGCGTGCGAGGAGCCTTGTCGTACGAAGTCACAGTTTCCCGAGAGCCCTCCAGCGGCGTCATCTGGACAGGCTCGGTGACAGATTCCGGCGAACAGGTAGTCCATCTCCAGTATACTGGTCCTGTCCTCAACCGCGGTCGTGCATATTATTGGCGTATTTCCACTTTTACACAACAGGATAGAATCGCGAACGCCGTCACGAGGGCTTTCATCTTTCAAATCATGTAACTCTCTACCCGTGATCAGCCTCAGAAACCTCACGAAAAATTTTAATGGGAAGACCGCGCTGAAAGGGATCAGTTTCGAGATCCGGCAAGGGGAAATCTGCGGGTACATCGGTCCGAATGGTGCAGGGAAATCCACAACCGTCAAGATCATGACCGGTATCATGCCCCCTACATCGGGCGAAGTGACGGTCGCAGGCTTCGATGTCGTGCGAAACCCGGAAAAAGTAAAACCTTTCATCGGGTATGTCCCGGAAACCGGCGCCGTCTTCGAGGTCCTTACGCCGGCGGAATACCTCCTATTCGCGGGTCGCATGCAGGGGATGGAGGATGAGCTCATCCGGGCGAGAAGCGTTCTGCTCCTAGATTACTTCGGCTTATCCCCTGTCGCCGACACATTGATGACAGCCTTCTCGAAGGGCATGAAACAAAAGGTCATCATCTGCACGGCATTGTTGCACAATCCTCTCGTGTATTTCTTCGACGAACCGCTGGATGGTCTCGATGCGCATGCGACGGTCCTGTTCAAGGAACTCGTCCGACATCTCGCCTTACGAGGAAAGACGATCTTCTACTGCTCGCATCTCCTCGATATTGTCGAACGGATCTGTCACCGCATTATCATCTTAAAAGCGGGTACCGTTATCGCCTCTGGGAATATAGAAGAGCTTCGTGAACTGACACGGCAGGAAACGCTCGAAGACGCTTTCGGGGTTCTGACCGAGTCCGAGGAAGCGGAGGAGAAAACCGTCCGACTCCTCGATGGGATCATCTGAGCCCCGACCTGATGCTCGGTTTGTTGCGCCATCGACTTGCGGTTTTCGTCATGCCGCTTATTCTCTATGGCTTTGCTCCATGTTCCGGACAAATGGTGTCATCAAACGCCCCAGAGGGGAAGAGCACGGAACATTCCGCTCGAATTGGTTTTGAACGTATTATCAACACGTTCAGGTGGGATCTATCGGGCCGAACCCGCATGGAACGGCGGCAATGGCGTCTCACAGCAGACGAGCGTTTTATCCGCTCCCTGATCCGAGCGGGAACCGATCAATTGCGGGATGAGCAGTCTCTCTCTTTGGTATTTGAGACCCCGTTGTCCCGACCCCTCTCCGTGGTCTCGATGGTATCCTCGTATATCTTCTCCGACAACCGCGCTCTTGCACTGAACAAGCAGTCGAGCAACAAGTTTCTCGCAGGCGTCCGCTGGAACATCGCCGACATGTTTACAATCCAGCCACTGGCGGGCTATGCCTTCGACAGCCAACAGGATCACTTCGACGAGGGGTTCATGTATGCGGTCGACGCGCTCCTTTCCCCGATCAATGTCGGTGTGACGCGCTTCACGGCAGACGGTTCGGCCTCCTCTCTCTTCATCTCACCACGTCTACAAGAAGAATACCGCCTTAATAGCGGCTGGTCGTCGAAATTCGGCACTGCGGCGTCCAGCCGGGGCGGCGTCCAGTTTCGGCGTTCCCGAAGAGAATACTACACGGGGACGGGAACCGTGCCGAACGACGAGAGGGAAGCGCGAACGGAAACCTCTCTCTCGTTTATCGATGCGTTGGAGTATAACCTCATGGAAAACATGAGCCTCGATGCCAGTATAGATATCTCTCAACGCTGGATTGAGCGCAGGAATACCGGCACCCGTGCGACGGCGGGATTTTCCACATTCTCCGGAACGGTCGAGGAATTTCGTCTCAGGGGTGGCGGCGGCTTGAGCTACCAAAACTCCTCCGGAACAAGAGGCTCGCTCCGAATGGAGTTCAACGAACGAGACGAGTCGCATTCCATCGAAAAGGATCCATCTCTCCCCGATATCGAGTATGCTCGCCGTCAGCGAATCGAAGAACAAAAGAATAACTCGATTCTCCAAACACACCTCATCGGGAAATTCCTCCAGCCCCTGGGGGGACGGGACACGGTCGCCCTCGCAGTCTCCACCGTCAAGACGGAATACAACACACCGAGTTCGCAGAATACAGACGACCGCGACGAGCTGTTCATAGCGGTGGGCGCACGCTGGAATCGGGCTTTCAACAGCTGCTTCAAAGCCGCCTTGTCGGCAGATATCCAGATGAGACATATTGTCAATATCTTCGGGGAACGGAGCGCCAACAATTGCTGGAACCGCGTCATCCGGTTATCCCCATTTGTGGAATACCGCCTCGGTACCATGTTGGTCTCACGTTTCCAATCGGAGGTCGTCGCGAATTATACCGTCTATGATTTCGCGGTACCTACGGCCGGTTTTTCGGATTTTTCACTTCGTCAACTCGCGCTGACGGACACGACAACGTGGGCTCTCAGCGCGGTGACTGCCCTGACCCTCCAGGCCGGCACTCGTTACTCCGAGCAAGGTGAACTCCGATGGTCGAGTTTCTCCCTTCGACCATTGGCGTTTATCACGGAACGTTGGTTCACTCTTGCCTTCCGGTATGCCCCTGCGCGAATCATTCTCATGACAGGGGTCCGCACGTTCTTTCAGGATCGCTCCCGCTACGAGGGGCTGAGACAATACGAGGAGACAGCTGTCGCGAATTTCGGCCCTCTCTGCAGGTTGGAATTCCACTTCCTGGATAAGGGGACCCTGTTTGTCGACGGTTGGTTCCAGATCACGGAACAAAAATCCTCCCCCCGCCGCTCCACGCCGAACCTCTCCCTTCAGGTTCTCTGGAATCTGTGACCTCGATTTGATACCTTGCCTTCCGGAGAGTGTGGGGGAAGACTTTCCTCCCTCCTCATTAACTCATGCTCTCATCCATGCGATGAAACCCTGTCTGAACGATAAAGAACAGAACGACGAACAGAAACCCCTCGTGACGAGATCCCTCTCCATTAAAAGCGAGCGCACGAATATCCGGAAAGTGGAAGCGTTTCTCCTCGACTTGCAGAAAACCGTCCACCTCGAGCCAGCGGTTTTAGATCGCATTCTCATTTCGGTGACCGAGGCTGTCAATAACGGCATCATTCACGGAAACAAGGCGGATCCCTCGAAATATGTGCATATTACGTGCACCTGTTTCCCCGACCATGCACGTTTCGAGATCCGTGACGAAGGGCAGGGCTTTTCCCCTGAAACGGTTCCCGACCCGCGTACCGACCAGAACTTGCTCAAGGAGGGAGGGCGAGGAATCTTCATAATCCGTTCGCTCATGGACACCGTGGTATTCGAAAAAGAGAAAGACGGGATGAAGATCGTCATGACGATATCATGGGAAGGTACGACCCCATGAAGAGTGGGCCGTTAACCCGGAGATGCATCGTTCCGGTTTTACTGTTGCTCGCCTTTCTTCCCTCGTTCCACGTCAAATCCCAGCGGGCGGCAGGCGAAACCTGCGACATCGACCCGTTGTTTCTCATCGACACGCCGATCGCAGGGATACTCCCGACAACGTCGGGGTCGGTCGAAGCAGCCTTCCAACCGGATGACGGTCTACTCGTGAGCGTAGTGTACGGTTTGCGGAAAAACTTGAATGTCGGGATGTCTTTCGGGGCAAGGCGTCTTCTCGGCTCCGGGAAGATCATTTGGAACAGCCTCCCCGGTGTGATGATCCGATACAGGGTTTTCGAAGAAAGTACCGTATCTCCCGCTTTCGTGATCGGTTTCGACACGCAAGGGAAAGATGGGTACATCCCGGAGGACAGGCAGTATGCCGTGAAAGGACCCGGCATCTTCACGGCACTTAGTAAGAACTATACTCTCCTCGGCTCGATATGCTTCCACGGGGGGATCAATTATTCGATTGAACGGGAAGACGGGGATTGGCACCCGAATATCTTCGCGGGTCTGGAAAAAACAGTAGGACCTATCACCTCGATCCTGCTCGAGTACAATTTCGCCTTCGACAATGATAAAAAAGCAAGGGGATTCTGGAACGGGAATCTCGGAATCGGCTGTCGTGTCGCGACAAAAATAGGGTTCAATATCGATTTTCTGCTGAAGAACATCCTGGAAAGCAACCCATACTTCCACGGAACGGTTCGCCAAATAAAAATTCAATACGTTCGTTATATCTGAAACAGTGTGCATTTTACCGGAAAAATTGTCCAGTACCGAGGTCACCGAAGGAGAAGAATCACCCCTCATTTTTCTCTTGGAAAGCGAACATGACTTGAATTTCGCTGAGATGGAGCTTTAACTTGTGCGCATAGAGAAACGGTATACTTTTTGCAGTCTGATTTTGGAGAAATGAGTAATGAGCAGAAGAGGTATCCCAATGAAACGGCTCTTGCAATCGGCTTTCCTCATGGCGGGTCTTGCCGTCCTCCTCTTCGCGACCTCGGGTTGTTACACGCGAATCGCCGTCCGTGAAACCTATGAAAGCGGCGACGATCGGTATAATTACCCCGAGTACTCGGAAACATACCGCGACTCGGGAGGAACGGTTATCAACAATTACTACGGCATGTACCCACGCTCCTCCCTGTATTTTCACTACTACTATCCGACCCGTTGGAGTTACATGTGGCACGTCTATTACGACCCGTGGTATTGGGATCCATGGTGGGGGTTTTACGACCCATGGTACGGGGGTTATTGGGGTCCTGTCGTATCCGGCTGGTGCTGCTATCCTCTCTACTATCCGTATGTCCATTACCCCTATCATAGATACTGGGACCGTTATTACTCGCTTCCGGCGACACGGTTACGAACATTTGGGGTCACGCGGACACGGGATGGCTTTGGAACGGCTCCCGGTACGATTCCAACTCTCATCCCGGCTTCGCGAGAGACCGGTGTGACGAGATCCAGGACCGGCTCGGTGTACGACCGCATTTCCACAAGGAACCGCGATCGCGACAACACGGGCGGTTCGACAATGGACGCAACGCGAACGCGGGAAAGAGTCGAGACCAATGTCCCCTCGGGGACTCTCCAACCCGGCGGTTCGACTGCACCCTCAGGGACATCCACCCGTGACCGGATAACGACACCGCCTGCAGGCTCCAGTTCGCGCGAAAGGTCTTACACCCCCCCGAGCAATCAAAGATCCCGTGACCGATCTTCCCCGCCTCCGTCGGATACACGGTCAAGAGATCGATCTTCATATTCACCACCGCCTCAGTCTTCCCCTCCACCAAGCGGTGGAGGATCGCATGGCGGTTCATCCGGCAGCTCATCCAGGGAATCTTCGAGCGGGTCTTCCGGTAGAAGCCGGACACGGTAGTGGACGTCTTGATCTTTGCCTTACCCGCTTGACGGTCTCACGGTACCCGCATTCTCGAGTTCATGCGGCAGGCATAACGAAACCCATAATGGTATGAAACGATGAAATCGATAGCACCCCTTGCTCGTGTCATCCTTCTGATGGTTGCAGCGTGGGCGACCTCCTATGCTCAAAGCATAGAAGACGCCCTGCGGATCGCCCTCCCTCCTCAAACCATCAATGCCCGATCCTCAGGCATGGGGAACGCATTCATCGGCGTTGCGGACGATTTCTCCGCCCTTTTCTGGAACCCTGCAGGACTGGGTCTCCTCAGGGAGTCGGAATTCTCCGTCGGCTTGACGAATCTCTCGGTCACGAACGATGCATCCTTCCTTGGATCGAAGACGTCGTTCGACGATGGGACAACGCATATCAACCACATTGGGCTTGCTCTCCCGTTCCCTGTTTCACGGGGCAGTTTCGTCCTTGCAGCAGGGTATAATAGGTTGACGAATTTCCTCGGTGTTCTCCGAACCGAAGGTTTCAATCCATACAGTTCGATCCAGCGTTCCCTTTATAACATGAACGAGGATTACGATCTCGCCTGGAAACTCGGCCTCGAGGACACGCTTGTCCTGACGCTCCAGGAGACGGGCCAGCCGGGGTGGCTTGCCATCCCCATCAACCGAAACGTCTACCAGGTTCAGGAAGTCTTCGAGAGTGGGAATCTCGGCCAGTGGTCATTCGGTGGAAGCATCGAGTTCGCGCCGAATTTCCTGGCCGGTCTGGCACTGAACATCCTCACGGGTTCGTACCGCTATGACCGCACATTCATCGAAACGGACCCCAACGGGTTCCACCAGAACACAATCGTGGGGGACGGCGGCGCCCCTGGGCGAGTGGCGGAACGAACGGATTTCAAGAGTCTCGAACTTCGGCAAACGGTCGCACAGGATATTTCCGGCTACAGCCTGAAATTCGGCATGATGTATTCCCTCGGGTCTTATGCACGGCTCGGGCTCTCTATCCAGTCGCCGAATAGCGTCACCATCAGCGAAGATTACTCGAACTCCGGCGAGAGCCGTTTCGCTAACTCCATATCGTCCTACTCAGCTCCAACCGTCAAATCGGAGTACGATGTCACAACGGGGTGGGTCTTCGGTTTCGGTGTATCCGCATCCCCGCTCGCTTGGCTCAGGTTCAGCGGGGACTTGGAACTCGCAGATCCCTCCCGGATCGAGATTTCGAACACGAATGTCATCGGACTCACGAACCTGAACTCCGATATCAAGAGAAAACTCCGCTCGACGAATAATTTCCGTGTAGGCGCCGAGGTAAGAGTCCCGACCACCGATCTCTTCCTCCGCGGTGGGTACGGGATTTCTTTCTCGCCCTGGAAGGAAGACCCCTCGTCGTTCGACGCGAAGACCATTTCCGCGGGGGCGGGGTACCTCTTTGACGAACGCGTGATGCTCAATGCTGCATTCTGTTTGACTTCTTATTCATCGTTCCGCCTCATCTACCCCGATCCCGATACGGAAAACGTCCCTGACTCTCTCCTCCGTATCGACGAGAAAATCCATCGGACAGCAGTTGTGGTCTCACTCGGGTATCGTTTCTGACCCATTTTCAAATGGAGAAAAAACGCCGGCTTTCCGCCGGCGTTTTTTTCGAAACCGAGAGAATATTGTATCGATACCGTATCCTGTATGGACGTTTATCCGGCCGTTTCTTATTCGGGTGATTGATGAATGGAGGGAAGATGAAGGATGAGAACAAGAAGGAATTTTTGAACATCAAATATTTCCAATATATTTCCCGCTTATGATGGACATTTTCAGAATTGAAAGATATTACGGAGTAAGAATCCTATGGGTATGATGACGAAAATGCGCGACAACGCGCACGTGTTCATCATCGCTTTCGCCGTTGTTTTCATCGCATTCTGGGTTGTGAGCGATATTGATGTCCGGTCCGTTTTTCAAAGTTCCGCCGCAGAAATCGGGAAGATCGACGGGCGTTCGATTTCCTACCAAGAGTTCCAGCAAGTAGTCGACAATGTCGCGGAAGAGCGCCGAAAGGAGAACCAAGGGCGTGATCTCGACGAGAATGCCATTGCAGGTATACGCGAACAGGTGTGGAACGATTTCGTCACCCAGGCGGTTATCATGAAAGCGGCGAAACAATTCGGTATCGATGTCAGCGACGCGGAAGTACTCGCATGGGTGACGAGCGAGGCCCCGCCGGAAATTCTCGCACGTCATTTCCGCGATTCGACAGGCCAGTTCAACCGCGATCAATACGAACAGTTCCTTCGGAATCCCGGTGCCGAAAACATCCCCGCACTCGTCCAGATCGAGAAACAGCTCAAGGACGAAATGATCCGCCAGAAGCTTACCAGTATCCTGACATCATCGATCATCGTGAGCGAAGAGGAGCTCCGGTCGAAGTTCATGGATCAAAGTGTACAGCTGGCGGCGAAATACATTCTTTTCGAGCCGCGTATTTTCGCTGCTTCGGATACCTCCGCCCCGACGGAAGAGGAGTACGCCTCATACTACAAAAAGAACAAGAAGCAATTTAAAACGAAGGAAATGCGGAAGCTGAAGTTCGTTCTCTTCCGAGAAGTACCTTCCGCGGAGGATTCTGCGGCCTTGCGGAATGAACTCGTCGCTCTTGCAGAAGAGGCACGAGCCGGGAAGGATTTCCTCGAGCTCGTGAAAAAGAACTCGGAACAGCAGTACCAAGACACGTGGCTGAACCGCCAGATGATGACCCCCGACCTCGTCAAGCAGATATTCGGTCAACCGGTCGGAAGCATTATCGGACCAGTGAAAAACGAAATCGGGTATTCCCTCTACAAGATCATGGACCAACGCCAGGGAGCGGAAACCCTCATCGAAGCTTCGCATATTCTCTTCCGCACCGATGAAGGGCAAAACGACGCCGAACAGAAAAGGAAAGCGCTGGCTGCTCTGGCTCAGGCTCGGGCAGGGTCGGATTTCGGCGAGCTGGCCGCCCGCCTCTCGGAGGAACCCGGTTCCGCCGAGCGAAAGGGATACCTCGGTTGGTTCGGGAAAGGTCGCATGGTGAAGGAATTCGAGGAAGCCGCGATGAACGCCAAGGTCGGTGAAATCGTCGGACCCGTAAAAACAAATTTCGGATACCACATCATCAAAGTCACCGGCAAATCCGCCCTCGAACTGAAACTCGCGGAGATTCGGATGACATTGAAAGCCAGTTCGAAAACACTCAACGCAATCCGTGAAGATGCAGAGTCTTTCCGTTATTTCGCCGGGGAAACCAGTTTCGAACAGGAAGCAGCGAAGAGGAAACTCGAGATTCAGGAAACCCCGGAGTTCTCTATCCAGTACGGGTCTTCATACATCCCCAATATCGGAACGAACCCGGCGTTGTTGAAATTCACGTTCGAAAATTCCGTCGGGACAATGAGCGATGTCTACCGCGGGGTGAATGGGTACGTGGTCGCTGTCGTGTCGGAGATCATTCCAGAGGGCTATAAACCGCTCGAATCCGTTAAGGAACAGATCAAACCACAGGTTGTGTACGAGAGACAGATGCAGAAAACGCTCACTATTGCCAGGAGAGCGGCCAAACCCGGCGCGACCCTAGAGCAGATCGCTGCGAGCAACCCGGCACTCCGCGTGGAATTCACCGATATGTTCACCCCCCAAGCGGGCGCCAAAAACATCGGGCGCGACGACGCATTCATCGGGAAAATTCTCGCACTCCCCCAGGGGAAACGCTCGGAACCGTTCCGAGGTCTGCGCGGCGTTTACGTCATCGAGGTCGTCAACAAGTCCCCTTTCGACGAGACGGCTTACAAGGTGAAGAAGGACCAGCTTCGCCAGGAAATCATCCAGCAGCTCCAGAACGAGTTCATCCAGACCTGGCTCGAGGAAATGCGCGAACGAATCGATGTCGTGGATAACCGCGATCGCTGGTTCCGCTGAACCATACCCCCGGTCGTTTCATGCCTTCTACACAACCGGCATGAGACGGGCCATTCGGTATGTCCATTCTCTCATCCTGCTTTTCGCCGTTCTCTTTCCTATCCGTCTCGACGCACAAGAGCCGCCGTTCTCTATCAAGCCGTTCATCAGCATCGTCTCCTCGGCGAAGATTTACACATCCCCCTTTTCGCTCGACATCGAGGAGAGGAATACGACAATCGATCTCGATGCGTTCGCAACGTACGGGGCGGCGCTCTCGTGGGCTTTCTCCGGCGAAAGCAGGTTGGAGATCAGCGCAGAATACCTCGAGACCGCGATGTCACGCTATGACAACAACAAGACGGAAATTCGCGATGGATTTCGAGCTGCGGCCCTCGAGATTTGCCCACAGTTCATTCTCCCATTCTCAAGCCGCCGGTTTCGCTTGTGCATCGGCGGCGGTGCAGGCATATATATCGCGGTTCGCCGTTCTTCCATCGCGGGGATCCAAGCAAAAGCGGATCGGTCCCACCCGTCTATGGGGATACTCGTCTCCTTCGGTGCGGAGTACGTCCTATCCCGGCATCTGGCCGTTAACGGGGAGGTACGCTACCGTGACCCTCAGATCGACACGAGGAACGCCTTCCCTCAATCGAACGTTCTCTCGAACGGCATCCTCTACCCCTTGGAACAGAGGCCCTTCGACGCACGGGTCAATATCGATGGGACAGTATACCGGCTGGCTATCGCGTATCGATTCTGACCTTACATCCTCTCGGGGGCGTTGATCCCCAACAACCGGAGACCGTTGGCGAGGACCTGTTTCGTCGCCAGGCAAAGCGCCAGCCGCGCGTGCGAAAGTCTTTTGTCATCCGTGACGACGCGACATTCGTGATAGAACTTATGGAACTGCGCCGCGAGTGCCTGGAGGTAGGTGCACAGGTGGTGGACCTCGTACGAGTCGGCACAGAAGAGAACCGTCTCCGGAAACTCCAAGATCGTCTTCATAAGCGCGATCTCTTCCGGGCGCCGGAGCAGTGAAACATCGGGTGCGGCCTCGAGAGACATGCCCTCCGACTGGGCGAAACGCAGGATGCTCGCAATACGGGCGTGGGCATACTGCAGGTAGTAGACGGGGTTGTTCTCGCTCTGTTCACGAGCAAGCCTGATATCGAACTCGAGGTGCGAGTTCGCACTCCGCATGATGAAAAAATACCGTACGGCGTCTGCGCCGACGTCCCGGATCAGATCGTCAAGGTAGTAGACGTTCCCTGCACGCTTGCTCATTCTAACGGCTTCCCCGCCGTCGACGAAACTTACCATCTGATGAATGATCACATCGATACGATCGGCGGGGAGACCGAGGGCAGAAACGCCCGCAATCACATCGGGGAATGTTGCGATATGATCCGCTCCGAAAATATCGATGATCTTGTCGTACCCGCGGAGGATCTTCTTGCGATGGTAGGCGATGTCGGGAAGTCGATACGTCGGTTCGCCTGTCGCCTTCACCAAGACACGGTCCTTGTCCGCCCCGAATGCCGTCGCGCGAAACCATACGGCGCCGTCCTTGTCGTACGCAAGACCGCGTTCACGGAATTCACGGATGACCTCCTCGATGCTTCCATCCTTGTAAAGACTATCTTCGTTGAAGAACACGTCATGATGGACGCCGAGCGCATCGAGGGTCCGCTTGATGGACGCGAAACACCACTGTTCGCCCCGAAGACGGAAGAAATCGATGGCCGCGTCTTTCTTCGCGTTGCCGAACTCCTTGAAGATTTCTTCCGCGATCTCGCCGATGTATCCCCCGACATACTGAATTTCAGACTCTTCGATCCGAAAGCCAATCTTCTCCAGATATCGCGCACGGACGGAGAGCCCGAGAGCGGTCATTTGGTTGCCGGCATTATTGAAGTAGTACTCCCGCGTCACATCCCAGCCGGTCCACTCAAGCATGGCGCTAAGCGTTGCACCGAGGCAGACCTGTCTCCCGTGACCTGCGTGAAGAGGACCGGTCGGGTTGGCGCTGACCCACTCTACATTTACCCGTTTTCCCTTATGAACATCGGTTCTCCCGAAGTGCTCCCCTTCATCCAGCACGGCGAGAAGCGTGCGACCGAGATACGCATGGGAATACCGGAAATTGATGAAACCCGGACCGGCCACTTCGTACCCGGCAATGTAATCTTCCCCAACTTCGAGCGCGGCAACGATCGCTTCCGCAATCTTTCGCGGCGCCATCCTTGCCCTCCGAGAGAGAAGAAGGGCGATCGTCGTTGAGAGATCCCCATGTTCTGGAGATCTCGGTTTTTCGAAAGGCACGGGACCGTCGGCAGGGGGTAAACCGGCTTTCGCGATGGCCGCGGATATTCTTTCGGAAAGGTAATTTTTCATGTGGGTGAGCCCTTGTCCGCCGTAGGGGGTGGACTTTCCTCTATATATTCGACAGGGGCATCTCCCCATAGTTTCTCGAGGTTATAATAGCTCCGGACGCGTGGCTGAAAAACATGGCACACTACATCGACGAAATCCAACAGAACCCATTGTAGACCTCCGTACCCTTCCGTTTTCCACACATGTACACCCCGCTCCCGCATTCCTTCATCGATGGCATCTGCGATCGCCTTTACCTGCACGTCCGTTTCCCCCGTGCAGATCACGAAATAGTCCGTCACGTCGGACAAGTTCCGTAAATCGAGAATGATAACTTCCCCTGCCCTTTTCACGAGAGCGCATTCCGCAATCGCTCGAGCTGTTTCTCGTGATGTCAAATCCGTTCTTCCCCTCTTTATTGGTACGGTTTCAGTTGCTGGTAATCTCGGCCGATCACAACCGAGACGTGAAGGTAATAATCAGGATTTATTTGAGACACGATGTTTTTCTCGTCTATTCCAAGCGCCCGTGCGACCTTCAACGCCGCGGAACGGTCTCCCACCCGATCGATGACGAGGGATTCTACGACATCGAAGGAGGTGTAGTTCCCTGCTTGAACCACATCAAACCTACGGCGTCGGAGAAATTCGGTAAAAACCTGTGCAACTCCGCTAACACCGCATCCGTTCAACACCTCAAGCTGAATTACCGTGCCGAGCGGCGTGTCAGCCTTCCTTTCCGTCGTGTACTCGACAGGACGCTCGACTATAGTCGTATTCACGAAGGAGTAAAGGAGGAAAATGACAACCGCCGCCAACACGACGATCATTACGTTTAAAAGCAACGTGGCAGGGTGAAGCTTCTTCTCCCTCGTATTCCCCGTCATGACCCCGGCTCTCTCCCCGATATGGAACCGTCAGATTGTCCTATCGTCTCGTTCCGAGGACAAGAAGGGCGCAATTTCATGGGTCAACCCATTCATCTCCCCACAGACCGCCAGAAAGCCCCCCATATCGTCCTATTCCCCAACCGGGATACTTTCGAAATTGGATGGAAATGCCGAATTGCTTTGACGGTCGATACTCGAGCTCGGCGCGCCGGATAAAAAGACCTCCTATGTCGCGGTTTAACAACGACGCAAAGGTCCCAAAAGGCGAGTAGAGAAGAGAGATGTCCGTCCTCAGGGTGAGAGGCTCGGAAAGCTTGTACCGGATGCTATTGGTATACATCGAAAGACCGATACTCGACGTGCCGAAATGACCGTACGAGAGAGAAAGACTATGGGACATTTCGAAACGCGAGGGGTCAAATAAAGTCTCAAGAAGTCCTTTACTATCTGAGGGAGGCAATACCGGCGTAAATCGATCTCTACCGGTGATTCGGAATTGAGCCAAGAGTGTTCCGCTCAGAAACAGAATCGCGGCACAGAATGGTAAGACTATTTGGGGTATGAAACACTTTTTCATAAAATTAATAGCTAAGATAAAAGCTTAGGTAATTACTTTGGAAAAAACAAGATCACCTCAAGAAAGACCCCTTAAAAAGACTCAAAAAACAAAAGAAAAAATGTTTTATTCATAAACCATTAAAGCCACAATACTTCGAAAAAGTCAAGCGTTCTCTCTTACCTTCGTACCGTTGAAATTAACCTTTCGGGACTCTATACTGCAACCGGTCTTTCCGACCCCGGGCATGTGAATAAATTGTTGATAACACCGGCTCCTTGGTGAGCCTGATTCACCGGGGCAATAAAAAATGCAAGGGAAAGCTATCCCATCTGTGTCAGAAGGGAGTTATGGTTTTGTTTTTGTTTGGTTTACAAAAACACGAGTTGTTTGAAACGAGGAAAGTCTTTCATATCGTTTACTCATTCTCATAAACTTGTCCTTTCATGCCTGTGGATATCTTACAAACAAAAGAAAAAATGGATATTGCGGAATGTGTTCGGACGCCGGAGGCTGTCTGGAAGAACTGTTTGGAGATTATTCGCCCGAAAATCAAACCCCTTTCCTTCCGCACGTGGTTCGAGCCGCTCCTACCGAAGGCACTTGATGGTCCGCTCCTCACACTCGAAGTCCCCAGCACATACTTTTACGAATGGTTGGAGGAACACTATTTCGAACTACTCCAATCTACCATCCGGTCGGTACTTGGCGATCAAGCAAAGCTTCAATATGCCGTCAAGGTACCGGTCGATGTACCTAAGGATGAGGATATCCTCGTGAGGGAACGCGGGAATCCGGTGAATCTCAGCGGGAAGCAGAAACCTTCTTTCGAGCATAACCTCAATCCCAAGTTTACATTTGAAAATTTCATTCGGGGTGATGGGAACCAATTTGCCCGTGCTGCCGCACTGAACGTAGCCCGTAACCCTGGTGGAACCGCTTTCAATCCTCTGGTGCTGTACGGTGGCGTCGGTCTGGGGAAGACTCATCTCATTCAAGCCATAGGAAATGCCATTCTCTCCACGAATGGGTCGAAACGCGTTTGTTATGTCTCTAGCGAGAAGTTCACAACAGATTTCGTCGAGTCTATCGAGAAGAATAAAACAACGGATTTTGCGAACTACTATCGCAGTATGGATGTCCTAATTGTAGATGACATCCAGTTCTTTTCCGGAAAAGAACGCACGCAGGATACATTCTTCCACACTTTCAACACGCTCTATCAGTTGAAGAAACAGATCGTTCTCTCCTCCGACAGAGCTCCCAAGGAACTCGTGGGTCTTGATGAAAGACTTATTTCTCGATTTCAATCCGGCTTGACTGTTGACATTCAGCCACCCGATCTTGAGACACGTATTGCGATTCTTCTGAAGAAAGCGGAAGACGATAATATTCTTCTCCCTCAAGATGTCGTCGAGTTCATAGCGAGCAATGTGAAATCCAACATTCGTGAACTCGAAGGGTGTTACATAGGGCTCATCGCCAGACACACACTCGAGCAAAAACCAATCGATATTCAGCTTGCGGAAACGGTTCTCAGGACCATCGTCTCGTCCGACCGAAAAGAGATTACCGTTGCACAAATCCAGAAAATCGTTTCCGAACATTTCAAGATTCCAGAAAACTCTCTCCGCGCGAAGACACGCAAACAGGAAATCGTTCTGCCCAGGCAGATCGCCATGTATCTCTCGAAATCGTTCACGCATGCGTCACTAAAAACAATCGGTCTCCATTTCGGAGGCCGTGATCATAGTACCATCATTCATGCATGCAAAACGATCGACGAGCTGATTCAAGAAGATGAAACCATCCGTTCACATGTGGAGAGCCTCTCGAGAAAAATATCTTACTTATCCACATGAGAGCGTGAATTCCTTGTGAATATTACTGGTGGTCTATCCGGTGGGGAAAGAGAACGTCGCCGGTGACGAGGTATTTTTCTTCCGGTCATCGAATTCCCTTTCCTTCGCGTACACACTTCATCATCCTCACAATTTACTCACATCAAGAAAAATGTGAAGTCTTCTCCCCATTCTCATCCGCAATAGAACATTCTAAGTCTCGAAAAGACTTTTTTCACAAATCAACACACCTAATTTTTACGATTATCTTTCTTTGCTTAGAAAGAAAAAACTGCGAATAGAAACATAACTGTTGAAAACTTGTCTGTACCATAGTCCTTCCATATCGAGAGCGAAGCCGCATGGTGGAAGAGAGAAGTAGAAAAAGTATAGGGGTGTTCGATTCAGGTATCGGTGGGTTGACTGTCGTGCGTGCTCTCATGAAACGTCTTCCCCATGAGAGTATCATTTATTTCGGTGACACAGCGCGTGTCCCGTATGGGAGTAAGTCTGCAGAGGTCGTGAAGAAATATGCCCTCGAAGATGCAGAATTCCTTGTCAGGAACAAGGTTAAGCTGATCGTCGTGGCTTGCAACACGGCGTCATCTGTCGCGATGGATGTCCTCCGGGAGCGTTTCGACATCCCCCTTATCGGGATGATTGAACCGGGTTCGCGAAAGGCCCTTCAATTGAGCAAGGTTGGGCGTATCGGTGTGATCGGGACCCTCGCCACGATAGCGAGTGGTTCGTATAGGAAGGAGATTCATTCACAGAACCCTTCTGTGACCGTCATTGATCGGGCATGTCCCTTATTCGTACCGCTTGCCGAGGAAGGATGGATTGGACACCGTGTCTCCCGTCTTGTTGCAGAGGAGTATCTTTCTATCTTTCGTGATTCAGGGATCGATACCCTGATCCTCGGCTGTACACATTATCCGATTTTGCGATCCGTTATTCAGGATACTGTCGGCGAGTCGGTAAAACTTGTCGACTCAGGGGATGCTGCCGCGGAGGAAATTGAGAAGATGCTTGCCGATCGAGGGGAGATAAACCCATCCGAAGATGAACCGAACCATGTGTTCTATGTTTCGGACGTTCCGCAACGTTTCAAAGAACTCGGGAGAATATTTCTTGGAACGAACCAGATGCATGTCAAGAAGGTTTCCATCCCTGAAGAATAATTCTTCGACATCTTTTTCGCCATGAACGATCAGCGTATTGAAAAATTATTCTCCGCGTTTGGAATCCCTTCGCTCGAAGAGTGGAAGGAAGTAGCCCGTCAAGAACTCGATGGTGAAGATCCGGATACGTGCCTGATCGTACCAGTTGATGATGACGGTTTTGTGCCATCTCTTGTGAGAATCGAGGAAACACTCTCTTCCGGGAGCACAGATGTTCTTCGAAGCGTATTGTTGTCCCTTTACGGTAAGCCGAAGCCTCGTTGGGAACCGGGACGTTGGTGTATTCGTTTTCCTGTAACGCGTACGGAATGCCTTAGGGAGGAGAGTTACCTCGATATGCTGAAAGAGTGTCCCGGTTCAGTCGCCGAAATATTAGCGGGTATTTCGACGGAGCCGTTTTTCGAAACAATTGACGAGGCGGAGAGACTCATCCTGCGGGTTCAAGAATCGGGAATAGACGTGTCCATCGATGCAGGAGATAACCCTTTGCCTGTCATGGGTTTCATCCGCTCCTTGAAACGCATTGCAAATATAGAGGTGTTTATCGACCCATTTCGGCCTTTTGTGTTATCGGTTTCCGAAACCGATCGTGAAACGGTATTCATTGAATTGGAAGAGATACGGAGTGCCTGCACGGGCGACCCGTTAATCAAACCCATTGTTTCGATAGATGGTTCAATGTACCACCGTGCCGGTGCATCAATCGTCCAGGAATTGGGTTTTACCATCGCGGCAGGTATTGATTATATCCGCAGCACAAGAGAGATGGGCTTTTCGTCTATCGGATTCGGAAACCCTATACGGTTTACCTATGCGGTTGGGACGAAATTCCTGTTTGAGATAGCCAAATTGAGGGCGGCACGGCTCCTTTGGGCAGCTGTCCAAAGCGTGTACGGTGTCCAACCAAGCAACGGGCCTTGCTTCGAAATCCATGCCGTGACATCACCTTGGAACATGACACTCTATGACAGGTATACGAACATACTTCGTGCGACCGTCGAGGCGCTTGCAGCTGTAATCGGGGGGGCATCCGCATTATCCGTTTTCCCGTTTGACGGAATTGATGGTATTGATGGTGCTCTCTCACACCGCCTGGCACGAAATACGAGTCTGATTCTGGACCACGAGAGCGGTCTCTCGCGAATCTTGGACCCTGCAGGCGGGTCATATGCCATCGAACTTTTGACAGACCGTCTTGCCCGAAGCGCATGGAGTATCGTTCGTGAGCTGGAGATGAACGGAGGGTTTATCGAAACATGCCGGGCTGGTATCGTAACTCGGATGCTTCGGGAAAGCTCCGAACGAAGGCAAGAGGATATCGCTTGTCGCCGCCAAGTTTTCGTCGGTACGAGCAAGTATCCGGATAAAACGGAACGTATTGTAGTAAGACGGGAAAAAAGAGAGGTACCACCTGAAGCTCGAGGGAGCGAGTCCCCGGCCACTACTGTCATCGATGAAATCCATCAAGCTGTCCGGGATAGGAAAAATATTCTCGTTTCGTTGGAGAAGGCATTTGCTGATGGTGCGACTCTGTCGGACGTGATGATCTCTTACAGACGAGGTCTCCATGCGGTTGAGAAAGCGAAACCGTTTCCGAATAAAAGGGGGCCCGAACCGTTTGAACGTATTCGCCTCGCTGTGGACAGGCTGGCAGAAAAACCCGTTGCAATGATTCTCCATTTCGGTTCACCATCGGTGAGTCACAGGCATGCGGAATTCGTCTCAGAGATTCTCTCCATTGCAGGACTCGATGTCCGAGTAGCGAAGGAAGAGAACCTCGAATCGATTGGTCAGGATTCGCCGGTCCAGATACTCGTTGTTTGCTCGGACGACGATACACTACTCAGTGCGGTTTCCCGTCTCCAGGAGCGCTTCGCTTCTCATTCTCTTACGCCGGTCCTTCTTGCCGTCTCACCGTCCGGTGATCGGATCGAGACATTGCGGAAGGCAGGAGTCCGGCTTTGCTTCTACCCCGGCATGAATGTGTTGAACGCCTTGTTTTATCTGCTCAAGGAACTTTCCATCCCGATCGAATGAGGCTGCGATCATGAAACGTCGTTTCAGGGACGTATCCTACGAGGACCTCCTCTGCGAGCTGAAGGGATGCGAGCAGGATCAATCCTTCTTCCCGCAACGAGATCTTGATGCTCCGACAGAGGCCCTCTCGGGCGAGGATCGTATGTTTTCTACTCCCGAGGGAATACCCCTTCTCCCCATCTATACCTCGGAGGATCTCCGGGATGTGGAACATCTCGGTTTTCTTTCCGGGCTCCCCCCGTTCCTTGGGGGGCCTTACGCAACGATGTACACTGTCAAGCCGTGGACGATACGGCAGTACGCGGGGTTTTCCACCGCAGAGGAATCGAACGCTTTTTACCGAAGAAACCTTGCGGCCGGCCAGAGGGGACTTTCGATTGCATTCGATCTTGCAACCCACCGTGGGTATGACTCCGACAACCCGCGCGTGGAGGGCGATGTGGGGAAAGCGGGTGTGGCTGTCGATTCGATTTTGGATATGCGTATCCTATTCAATGAAATCCCCCTTGATCGGATGTCCGTCTCGATGACTATGAACGGCGCAGTTCTGCCGATAATGGCCCTGTTCATTGCGGCGGCGGAGGAGCAGGGTGTGCCGATGGAAAAGCTGAGCGGCACGATCCAGAACGATATTCTCAAGGAGTTCATGGTACGGAACACGTACATCTATCCGCCGGAGCCGTCGATGCGCATCGTGTCGGACATCATTGCGTTCACGGCAGAGCGTATGCCGAAGTTCAACTCGATCTCTATTTCCGGTTACCATATGCAGGAAGCAGGTGCAAGCGCCGATCTCGAGATGGCCTATACCCTGGCGGATGGCATGGAGTATATACGTGCCGGTCTACGGGCCGGCTTGACTATTGATCGTTTCGCTCCCCGTCTTTCTTTTTTTTGGGGGGTCGGCATGAATTTCTTCATGGAGATCGCCAAACTCCGTGCGGCACGCATTCTCTGGGCGAGAATCGTCAAAGATTTCGGAGCGAAGAACCCGAAATCAATGGCCCTGCGTGCGCATTGTCAGACATCAGGGTGGAGTCTCACGGAACAAGACCCGTACAATAACGTTGTCAGAACGTGTATCGAGGCCCTCGCCGCGGTTTTCGGGGGGACACAGTCCCTCCACACGAATGCATTGGACGAGGCGGTTTCCCTTCCCACAGAATTTTCTGCCCGCATTGCACGGAACACACAGCTGCTCCTGCAGGAAGAAACGGGGATTTGCGGTTTCATAGATCCTTGGGCAGGTTCATACTACGTCGAGAATCTTACCGCCCAGCTGGCCCGGAAAGCATGGTCTCTCATCCGAGAAATTGAGGATCTCGGGGGTATGACGCATGCTCTCGAAACCGGTCTCCCGAAACTGCGCATCGAAGAATCGGCCGCGCGCAAACAAGCAAGAATCGATGCCGGGAAAGATATCATCATCGGCGTCAACGCATACCGTGTCCATGACGAGGAAGCGCTTCCCGTTCTCGAGGTGGACAATACCGCGGTCCGCGAGGCGCAAATTGCACGGTTGAAAACGTTGCGTTCCGAGCGCAACGAAGGCGAAGTCAGAACGGCACTCGACGCGGTAACCGCTACGGCGGCGGGAAGCGGTAACCTGCTGGAAGCCTGCCTCGAGGCGGCACGGGCGAAAGCGACGGTGGGGGAAATGTCCGGAGCCATGGAACGCGTTTTCGGTCGTCACGCCGCGGAGATAAGAACCATCTCGGGCGTATATTCGCGTGAAGCGGGCGACGAGGAGGAGTTCCTGGCTGCTCGAAAAGCGGCGGATGAATTCGCCGCGAACGAAGGTCGGCGGCCGCGCATTCTCGTGGTGAAACTCGGACAGGATGGTCACGACCGTGGAGCGAAAGTCGTTGCAACGGCTTTTGCGGACCTCGGTTTCGACGTCGACATCGGTCCTCTTTTCCAAATGCCGGAAGAAGCAGCCCGTCAAGCAGTCGAAAACGACGTTCATATCGTCGGTGTTTCCACTCTCGCTGCGGGGCATAAAACCCTCGTACCCGCGCTCATTCACGAGCTGAAAGCCCTCGGGAGACCCGACATCCTCGTCGTCGTCGGAGGCATCATCCCGCCCCAGGATTACGCTTTCCTCTATGATGTAGGAGTATCGGCGATATTCGGTCCCGGAACGATCATCGCCCGCGCAGCAAGAAAGCTTCTGAGCATCTTACTGAGCGAGGACGAAGAGACCGCCATTCACGAGGACATCAACGAATAGAAATTTCGGGAAGGAAAGGGGTAAGAATATGCCGGAATTTCGCCAGAATTTTGCGACGAAAGAATGGGTGATCATTGCACCGGAGCGGAAGAAACGACCACAGCATTTTCCGCATTGTGAAGAACCACCGTGCGAATCCGTGTCCTATCGCCCCGATTGCCCGTTTTGTCCCGGCAAGGAAACGGAAACAGGAAGGGAAACTCTCCGTTACGAAGAGGATGGGGCATGGACTTTGCGAGTAGTCCAGAACAAGTACTCCGCCCTGGACCCGACGCGTTCCGTCGTAAGACGGAAGAAAGGGATTTTTCTCTGTTCGGACAATTACGGCGATGCGGAAGTCGTCATCGAGAGTCCTCTCCACAACGAGACGATACCGACTCTTGACCACGCCCGAGTGGTAGACATCTTTCGCGCGTACCGGCAGAGAAGCATCGTGATCGGCATGATGCCGCACATTTCGATCATCATGATCTTCCGGAATTTCGGTCCCACGGCAGGGACCTCCATCGAGCACCCGCATTCGCAGATCATTGCGTCGCCCATCATCCCGCCGCACATCCGAGACCCTTTCCAGAAAGCGGCGCTCCACTACGATTCCCATGGGACGTGCGTGTACTGCGATCTCCTCGAGGAGGAACGCGGGCAGAACGAGCGGATCGTTTACGAGAATGAACATTTCGTCGTGTTTTGCCCGTTCGCTTCCCGCTCGCCTTACGAAATCCGCATCTACCCGAAGCGGCATACGGCAAGTTACTCCCTGATACTCGACGACGAGATCGATGCATTCGCCGAGGCTGTCCGGTTGGTGCTTCGAAAAGTCCGCGATCTCCTCGGGGATCCGTCTTACAATTATATCATCCGTTCGTCCCCCATCGGCGACGAGGATGTACGGTACCTGCACTGGTACTTCGTGCTGATCCCGAAAATCACAACGCCGGCGGGTTTCGAGATCGGGAGCGGAATTTATATCAATCCTTCTTCGCCCGAAGAATGTGCGGCGCAGCTCCGCGAAGCGTGACGGGGACCGCTCATTCGAGTTTCCATGACTGCATCGCGCGAAAGAGCGTTTCGTCCGTCAGGCAGTAATGGAGAGGGGTTACCGAGACCATCCCCTTGCGGAGGGCTGCATCGTCGCAGAGGGGGTCCGTGTCCCATACATACTTACCGAAGAGCCAGTAATAGGTCCGTCCGTTCGGATCGGTTCGGGCCTCGAACCCGTCGTCCCACCAGGATTTCCCCTGCCGTGTAATGGCGATGCCCTTGATCCGTTCCCGCGGAACAGCAGGGACGTTCACATTGAGGAGCGTTCCCGCAGGGAGACCATGGGCGAGAATGAATGCGGCGATTTTCCTCGCATAGTACATCGCAGCGCGGAGATCGGCATCGAGGGCGTGGGTGGCGATAGAGACCGCCATGGAAGGGATCCCGAGTGTTGCACCTTCCGTCGCGGCCGATACCGTGCCGGAGTAGATGATATTGATCGATGTGTTCATGCCGTGATTGATGCCAGATACGACGAGGTCAGGCCGGCGCGGGAGCAGCGTCGTTGCTCCCAATTTCACGCTATCGGCCGGTGTCCCTTCCACCACCCACCCGCTGAAATATTTTCCTCGGCGTATCTCGCGTGCGCGAAGCGGGAACTGGACGGTTATTGCATGGCCTACGGCACTTTGCTGCGTAGCGGGAGCGGAAACGAAGACGTCGCCCAGGCGACGCAGTGCGATAACGAGTGCATAAATGCCCGGCGAATCGTAGCCGTCATCATTCGAAACGAGGATCAGAGGGCGTGTGCCGAGTTCGGTTCGGATGTTTTTCTTCATACCACAAATCTACGACGACCGCGTGCGGATGAACAAAATTTTGCTCTCGCCGCCATACCCTTCCGGGGTTTCGTCCATCGATATCGGTCCATTTCACCTTCCAATTCAAGGGATGTATCTTTCAGTCCATGTATCGCCATCTTTTCGGTCCCATTCGCAGCCGTCGGCTTGGCGTTTCACTCGGTATCGATTTGACGCCCGGGAAGACGTGCAGTTTCAATTGCGTATACTGCGAGTGCGGCAGGACCCTCGTTCTCACGGACGAACGAAGGGAGTATGTCCCGACCGAAGAGGTTATTGCGGAATTGAAATCCTATCTCTCAACGCACCCACGACTCGATTCCATCACATTTTCCGGTTCAGGGGAACCGACTCTTCACAACGGCATCGGGAACATCATCGCCTTTCTAAAAGATGAATTCCCTTCGTATCGCGTTACCGTTCTCACGAACAGCAGTCTTCTTCACCGGGAGGAGGTCCGCGCCGACCTCGCCCGCGCCGACCTCGTAATCCCTTCCCTCGATGCGGTTTCGGAGGAGGCGTTCCTTCGGTTGAATCGACCGTTCCATGGGCTGACAGCCGCCCTCATGATCGAGGGGATACGAACATTCTGCGAGAATTTCTCGGGCGCAGTCTGGCTCGAGGTCTTCATCGTGCCGGGCGTAAACGACACCCCTTCAGAAATCACCACGTTACGGGAAACGATACGAACGTTACGCGTGGACAAGGTTCAGCTCAATACGCTCGACCGGCCCGGTGCCGTTTCGTGGGTCGAACCCGTCTCTCCGGAAAGACTGCGTGAGCTTGCCTCCATGCTCGGCCCGAACGTCGAGATCATTTCCTCCGGTCGAGGGGCGACACCGGTTTATACAGGCTTGAAGGAGGCTCGTGAGCGTCTGATATCGGAGTTGCGGAATCATTCCCGAAGCGTGGCAGAACTCGAGCACACGCTGAAGTTGCCCCGAGACGAGATCGTTTCAATCCTTCAACAGCTCATGGATGAAGACCGCGTGCGGGTATTCCGCGATGAGCGCGGCATACTCTACCAAGCGTGGGATTGAGGATCGACCTGTTTGAACCGCGTCAGGGAGATCCATTCCTTGCAATCCTTTGTACAAACAGTCGTGCATCGCTTTTCAACTCATCACACCATCGACGGATTCACTCCCCCGTGTATCTCGCGCGGCGGGGGAATAGGCGTCACCGGCGCGGGGAAAAGGAGATCGGTATATGAATCTTACGGGAACACAGACCGAGAAAAACCTTCTCATTGCATTCGCGGGTGAATCCCAAGCGAGGAACCGCTACACCTATTTCGCATCCGTCGCTCGTAAGGAGGGGTACGAGCAGATCGCCGCCATCTTCGAGGAGACAGCGAACCATGAGAAGGAACACGCAAAACGGTTCTTTTCCTATCTCAAGGGAGGACTTCTCGAAATCACGGCTTCGTACCCCGCAGGCGTCATCGGAACGACGGAACAGAATCTCCGGGCGGCTGCTGCAGGCGAGAAGGAGGAGTACAGCGTTCTCTATCCCGCCTTTGCGGAGACGGCTCGGAAGGAAGGATTCCCGGGCATCGCAAACCTCTTTGACATGGTATCCGTAGCCGAGAGGCAACACGGCAAGAGATATGAAGAGCTTGCGGAGAATGTGGCGAAAGGACAAGTATTCAAGAAAACGAAAAAAGTCGTCTGGTGCTGCCTGAACTGCGGGTATCTCCACGAGGGGGAGGAGGCGCCGAAAGCTTGTCCCGCATGCGCCCACCCGCAGGCCTACTTCGAGATCCTCGCCGAAAACTGGTAACCTTCCCCGTTTCCCGACGGTGATGGGGGGGACACCGCGAGATCACGCCGGTGTCCCCTGCATCCGTTTTCCCATCTCGCCGATTACTTCTCGATACTGAGCAGCTCAACCTCGAACACGAGGGTGACGTTCGGGCCGATGACTCCACCCGAACCCTCCTTGCCGTACGCGAGTTCCGGCGGGATGTAGAGCATCCATTTCGAACCGAGAGGCATCATTTGGAGAGCTTCGGTCCAGCCTTTGATGACGCCCCCGACAGGGAAAACGACCGGTTCACCCCGCTTCACGGAGCTGTCGAATACCGTTCCATCGATAAACATGCCTGTGTAGTGGGTTTTGACTTTATCCGCAGCCGTGGGTTTCGGTCCGGTCCCTTCTACGAGGACCTTGTATTGCAATCCGCTCGGTGTCGTGACGACGCCGGGTTTCTTTTTGTTCTCCGCGAGGAATGCATCGCCTTCGGACTTGTTCTTCTCGCTTTCTTTCGCCAGGGCGATTTCCTGCTTCGCGAGGAGTTCCTGTTGATACGACATAACGATCTCTTCCGCCTTGGATTCCGTCAGTCGCGGCATTTCCGCGAGCATGTCCTTCATTCCTGCAGCGAGCAAGTCCATGTCGATATCGATGTTCTGCATCTTGAAATTGCGACCGATGTTCAAGCCGATCGCATAACTGATGCTGTCTTTTCTCGTACGAAGTTCGAGAGTGGTTTGGCCGTACGCCTGAACTGCGAGGAGAATTGCGGCCGGGAGAATGATGAAACGCATACAGTACTCTCTCTTTGAAACGTGATGGAAAACCCGGCCAGCCCGTTTTGCGGAAGAGGCGTGAATACCGGGGGTGATTTCTCGTCGTGCAGGAGGATAAGGCGGCGGGGGTAACGAACTGTTCCTCGGGCCGTTTGAATCGAGACAAATCTCCCTGAATACTTCTGATTACGATGGGAGGTCTTGGCGGTCATACCCTACATGGTACAGGTGCATGCCGCACGTGCCGATGCGAGGAAAGCGGACATGCGAAGGGAACATGCGCCAGGTGGCTGTTGCGTAGTGATGCATGGGAGAATCTTCGTTTTTCGATACACGGTCGGGTACAACGTCGGGTTGACGGTTGTTTTCCAGTCGGGCATAGGCAGGGTTGTTGTCGTCTCGCATTTGTTTCGAATACGCAAACCGGTGACACGCCGATAGAATCGATTTATCGAGTCAAACCGCCGGTTGGAGATGAAAAGATCGGTGGCATGTGAATCCCCGGATTTCTTGTGGGCGAATGAGGCGCAGGGCGATTCGAGTAGCGAGCACTGCTCTGGAAACGGGACCGGCGGGTTTCACATGTTCCCCCTGTCAGCGATTGGGAGAGAGGGGGACGGGATAGGGGTATACAGGCGGCACGATCGGAAAAACCTATGTCGCTGTTCTGGCGGTTGTGAAAATGAAACGGGGATGTCGTTCTCACCGACTGACGGTGTGGGCTCAATTGAGAGCAAGATGAAGTCGCCCGGAGGGTTATGAGATGGAGGGTCAAACAACCCACACCCGCGTTTGGGGTTTGGAGAGGAAGACGGTGCGTTGTTCCGTTACCCATACGATTTCTTCTATCGTAGCGACACCGTATCCTTCGATCGGCAGGCGTGGTTCAACCGTGAAAACCTGTCCTGCTTCGACACGGCCGAATGGGAGGCGTCCATATCGATCCCAGCGCGGCATGAGACCGATCCCGCCGTCGTGGGCCGCTTTTCCGATTTGGTGCCCAAGTGCATGGGGGTACTCCGGGTATCCGTTGCTCGTGATATGTGAGCGTGCAACGTCATCCACCTTCCAAGAGATGGAGCCTGGGCGGAGTGCTTCCACCGCGGCCTTGATGGCGTCGCGGATGACCATCATGCCGCGGGTAACCTCGAGAGGCGGGCGTCGTTCACCTTTTCGTCGGATATACCACGTGCGTTGGAGATCGGAACAGTACCCGTCCACTTTCACACCGAAGTCGATGTTTAAAACATGCCCCCCTTCGATTTTTCGATTCGTGGGTCCGAAATGTGCACCGGCATGCTCGGGACCTGTGAAGACGGCGGGGCAATGTTCCGATTCCCATGCCGGCTCGAGGCCCATAGCACGAACGTGTTTCATGATGAAATCCGCAACGTCCTTTTCCGTTTTCCCCGGACCGAGAAAACCTGTGACGCGATCGAAGATGTCGAGGGTGACGGCGATCGCCTTGCGGATGCGCGAGATCTCCGCGTGTGTTTTTCTCCCTCGGAGTGCTGACACGATTCCTTCGGACGACACGATACGGTGCTCGTATTTCGTCCCTTTGAGATGGTCCATCAGGACGAGGTACAACCCATGGGTCAAGCCGTCCGCCGTGACGGAGTCTTTCGAGAAGTTGACCGCGATCGTTCGTGGCCGAATCCTGTCGAGGATGCGGAGGAGTTCCGGCCGAATTCCTTGGACATAGGGGATGACCTCCCTGTAATGAGATTTCGATTTGATCGCTTCCACGTCCAGACTGCCTGCGATGGCGATCGTGTCCCCGCTGCGCGTGATGATCCATGCCGTTTCCCATGTGGTGTGGTGGCCGGCGATCATCGCGAGAGCCGGATCGGGCATGGTGGCGCTTTCGCGGACGAAGGTAAGCCAGACGTCGATCTTCTTTTCTCGGAGAATGGAAACCGCTTGGGCGATTTTTTCACGAAGGATATCCATGACGGTACGGGGGGATGGAAGGGATGGAATCCGTGTCAGCTGCTTCGCTGGTTTTCGACGTTGGCGAGAAGCCATCTGCACCACTCGTCTATTCCATCGCCGGTGGTGCATGACGTGCGGAAAACGAGGAGTTCCGGGTTTACGCGCAAAGCATACTCGTGGCAGCGTTCGATGTCGAAAGGGATATAGGGGAGGAGATCCGTCTTGTTTATGATGAGAACCCTCGATTTCCGGAACACGGCAGGGTACTTGAGGGGTTTGTCCTCGCCTTCAGTCGTGCTCAGCACCGTAACCTTGACATGTTCGCCGAGATCGTACCCTGCCGGGCAGACAAGGTTCCCGACGTTTTCGATGATGCAAAGGTCGAGCGGTGTCGGAAGTTCTGGGAGAGCGCGCTGAACCAGGCCCGCTTCGAGATGACAGAGGCCATTGGTCACGATCTGTGCGACGGGCACATCGTATGCAGCGATGCGCCTTGCGTCGTTATCCGTTTGGACATCCCCCTCGATGACGGCAACGCGGATCTTGTTTTTCAATGCTTCGAGCGTCCGCTCAAGGATACTCGTTTTCCCGCAACCGGCGGACCCGAGGAGGTTTATGGCAAACGCAGACTGTTCTGAGAAGAAGCCCCTATTCTCGGCCGCTATATCGTCGTTTTTCTTGAGAACGGCTCTTTCAACGGTGATGATTGCCAATGGAATCCTCCAATGATTTTCTTTTCATTCAAGATAACGAGATAGACATGGATTTGAAATCGGTTCCATGAGGACCATGCTCCAACGAACCGTCCTGCGCGCTTCCCTGCACCGGTTGTATCACGAGGCGTGTATCACGAACGGAGATCGACAGACTCGCTGTCGTTCTGCGTTATGAAAACGGTTTTCAGGATTTCAAGCCGAGAAAAGAACGACGTGTCGTGGTATCTCAGCGGGAGGACTCGACCGAAGATTCGAGATCCTCTTGCGTGTCCCTTTCTTCGAAGAGGAGGATGACCCCGTCGTCTGCAAAAGAACCCCGGTCGGGGTTATCGGAATCACGATTTGCCGGATCTGCCGGTTCGATTCGAAGCTGCGTTTCGCGGACACCCTTTGCCGCGAGGTAATGTTTCACCACCGTCGCTCTTTGCCAACCCAGCGTTTTTTCACTCTCCTCATTGTCCTGGACGTTTGAAATGCTGGTGATCGTACAGAGAAACCCGTCGACCTCTCTCCATGCATCGGCGAGCGAGTCCAGAAAAGCGCATGCTTCCGGTGCGAGATCTGCTGTTTCCCCGATGAATTTCACCTGTCCGAGGACGAGAGTGGTATCCGGTGGTTGTCTCTTCGATGGGGGTAGAGGATCCATGTCGATGACTTTACTTCGCGTCGCGATTACCGATGCAATGCTTTCGCCGATATGCATCGAGACCCCGAGAGAGAGCATCTCAAAGTTGTCGTTTTTCCAATCGAGTGTGCGTGAGACGATCCCGTCAAGACGGTCCGAAAGCGTGACGGAACGCTCCAGTGTGACAACGATGTCAAACCGTCTGTCCGGCGTGCAGCGTAAACCCACCCTCAAAGGAAACCAGAGGCACAGATTCGCCTCGGATCCGGTGATGGTCCCGAGTGGACGAACATCCTCCGTCGATCGACCTGCCCGGCTCCCGTAGAAGATGAGACCTCCACCGAGGGAGAGAAAAGGTCGAAACAGAGGGGTAGGATACAATTCCCCGATAATGGAAAAACTGAGAGGGAATGCAGATGTTTTAAAAGAATATGTTGAGAGATCCGCTTCGAGTGCACGATAGCCTGCGGTCATTTCCGTTTGAACCAACACGAAGGGGAATCGTGCACCTTCGACATGAATCGTCGTCGTGAGAAACACATCGCCGCCACCGGAATACTGAAGGGGTGAGTTCTTCAACTTCAAGCCGTGACCGATGTCCCCCTCGAACCCTACGATCCCGACGCGGTACCCGAGACTTTTCAATCCGCGAACCTCCCCCCTCTCACCGGAAGAAGGGAAAGCACCGCCCCGTGATTGGGGGAACGCCGTCGATATTGCAATCAATAGGATAACAAGGGAAGCCGAAAGTTCTTTACGGAAGTCCATAGTACAGGAAAAATTGTTTTGTCCGATGAGCTCAAAAACCATACCTCCCCTTTAGGAATTTCATAAAAACAGCTTTCTTAATCCTTTATTTTGGAGCGGGAGCAAGATGGGTTGAAATATATTCATGCCCCGTGCTTGTCGAGAGAAATATTTTCATCGACGAACAAATGAAACCAAAGGAAAAGCAAAGAAAAACCCGCCTGTCGAGGGCGGGTTTTTATCGAAAGCTGGAGATACGGATTCAAGGACGGAAAAGTGCGTAGGAATCTTTTAGATTTCCCATAAAAATGAACGCACCTTTGATAAACCTTCCAGTTATTTTGATCCATCCGTCACTGTCATTACGAACGCCTTTGACTAAGACCTCCCCTTTCGTGACGTTTTGGATACAGACGAGCTTACTTCGAGGTGGCACGTTGAAGGAATACGAGGCGTCCCTGGTGGGATGTAAAGGAAGGGGACGAATACGGACCGGATCCGTGAAGATGATATAGATTCTGAAGGTGTTGCCGCTGCGAAGAAAATCCCCTTCCTGAATGAAGGCCTGTTTTTCCGCTTCCGTAAGGAGGTCGGGCTCTCCGACTACCATTATGCTTGGGCTCTCTATCATCGTGTAACCGATTTCATCGGAATGAATGAGCTCAAGGTCCTTCGATTCCGTCCTTTGGGCTTTTGCCCAATGGGCGCCTATCGAAAGGATGAAAAAGAAAAGAAAACTGAAACTTCGTGTCATTCTGGTATCCATTTCTCACAACCTTTTCGCATCTCGAGCACTAGCCTGAGCACAAATACAATGCCATATATTGACCCTGATGGAATTTGAGGAATCAGAGCTTCTCCCCGAAAATCGCATTGTACAAGTCCGATACAAAATCAACCTACATCTTTTTTCTGAACAATCAAACAGAGACGACTCGGGAAGATGTTCCGAGAGATCAGATGAAGAAGATCTTTTTCGAAAGAGAAGACCGGAACATGGGGAAGAAACGGTGATGGGCCGCCATCACTCCCCGATTTCTGTTATCCGGATTTCTATTCTCCTATTTCTCTGCCTTCCCTCAGGTGTCCCGTTAGGCGCAATAGGTTGCGTGGGACCGAATCCTTTCGTGGATATCCTGGCGGGTTCGATACCCTTGGAGACAAGGTGGCTCTTGACCGCTTCGGCGCGTTCGAGGGAAAGTTGAATGTTCCTCTCATAAGATCCCGTGCTGTCGGTGTGGCCGCGGATCTCGATATGCACTTTGGGGTTCGATCGAAGACTCTGAGAGACCTTGTCCAGAATCGGATATGATTTCGGTAAGAGAACGGCTTTCCCCATCTCGAACTCGATATTCTCTATGACGAGAATTTCACCGAGACGGTGGAAGATGAGTTCCCCTCGCTCGGTTTCGTCCGGGCACCCGTCCTCGTCTTTGAAGTTGTTGAAAGTCTCCGCTTCCTTGGGGCAGTCGTCCATCCCGTCGCTGATCCCGTCCTTGTCCGTATCTCGGTCTACCGGGTTTGTGCCGATAGCGATCTCCCGCCCGTCTGTCAGCCCATCTCCGTCCGTATCCGCAAGGAGCGGGTTGGTCCTTTGCCGGAAGACCTCTTCGCCGTCCTCAAGCCCGTCGCCGTCGGTGTCCCTCCTGGATGGGTCGGTGTGGTAGAGGGCGATTTCCTCATCATCAGAAATCCCGTCCCTATCTGTATCCTCCGTCCTGTTCTTCTCATCGAGCATTTCCAGAGGGGTCGCGATGACGTCTCCGTAGGGGTCCTTCGCTTTTTTCCCAAGGAAGTATACGGTGAGACCGATCATGAGGGTCTCAAAGTTGTCGTTCATCCAATCGAGATCTTTCGTGACGATGCCGTCGATGCGGTCGGAAAGGGTAATAGACCGTTCGAGGGATATGTGAAAATCCACGGAAGGAGAGGACGCGAAACGCAAACCGATCCGCAGGGGAAGCCAGAACGCCGCATTCCGCTCAGCAGGGACGGCCTGGTCGACCCGGGTGCCAACGAGCCTGGAGCGCAGGATGTTCGACTCGTATGGCAGAGCTCCCATACCGCCGGACACGAAAGGCCGAATCGACGAGGCAGAATAGAACTCGATCGTCAAGGAAACGCTCACGGGGAATGCGCGTGTGCGGAACTCGTACGAGGGGTGCGAGGCCTTCAACACACGATAACCGGCCGAGGCTTCCAACCCGAAACGCATGGCGTTGTCGCCCTGGACCGCTTGCCAGAGACGTGCATGAAAAAGGAGGTCGCCTCCTGCATGGAACGGTGTGCGTGTCCCGCTGAAATCCAATTCGTTCTTGACGTCTCCGCTGAAATGGACGACCCCGCCACGAACCCCGATGCCGGTTCTGCCGCGCGAAGCGTAACGCTCTTCCCCTGTCGATGATGTGTCCTGCTGGGCATGCAAGACCGCGCAGTGGATCGAAAGGCACGCAAAGATCGCGCCGAGGATGCCGAACAGGCGAAGCCATGGTTGTGTCAACATATTGCGCACGACGGGATTGTCCTTCACACCCGCATGTATCTTCCCCGTTTCATATCTCGACGTTCAGGGCGGATAGGCAGCGGAAGTTAGGCAGACACGGGGAGAAAAGCACGGGGGCGGGTCAACCACCCAAAGCACCGATGACGGCAGTCACGTCGTTCGGTAGGCAGATGAGACGCTGGCCGGCTGCACCGATGGCGGGATGAGCGGTACAGATCCGGTGGGGGCAACGCGATTCCACGATGGAGAAACGCCTCGAACGCACGGCGAGGCGCATCACCCCCCTGTCTCCTTCGATATCGAACGTGCCGTCGTCGGTCAAGGGAAGGGATAGGAGAACACGGTCTCGGTGCGAGACGAGAACGCAGGCAGCGGAGGGGGGTAATGAGTTCGCGAAGCGGAGAACAAGCGGGTCCCGCTGCGGTGCGCCCAGATCGAGCCTTCTTTCGATTTCGTTCAATACCCTATCGAAACGCGAGATACCCCGCTTGTGGTCACGACGCACGTTGTTCTCGTACAGGACGAGTCCTCCCGGGAAATACCCTTCAAGCATGCTGGATTTCAAGCGAATTATCCCGTTCCCGAAGAAAGGACCCAGCAAGTCGTGGACGAGCGCTTCTGCGGCGGAAGGTTGTCCTGTGATGATTGTCAGGTCTAATACGGTGGACCGCACTGCGGAGGGTACAACGGCTTGTGCGGATTTTATCACCGCATCGCGGAGACCGGAGAGAGATGTGATGAAAAAACGGCGCCGATCCACACGGGAAATCTAGCTTTTCGCCGGAACACTATAAACAAGCGACACGACGAGTCGCTCGTGAACGTGGAAGGGGAAAGGTGCGAAGGACTTTGAACATCGTTTCCTCCCGAATGGGGAAAGTATCGTCCGGCGGTGATGTTCAGGGAAGAGGGAAATTCCCTGAGTGAACCTGCGGAATGCTTGACTTGAATAGGGATGGTCAGTACCTTTCACCCCCGGTTTCAAAGAAATAAAAGCATCCGAAAGGGGTCTGTCACGAAACACTTCGAGACGCGACGCAATGATGTATTTCGGCAGCGTGACCTGCCGCGTGCCCCCGTGAAAAGATCGACCGAGTGAGTCGAAACACATAGCCGTATGTCCTACGAGAACGGCGAAACGCATCAATCCCAACCACAACAAAAAGGAGTGACCCATGAACGAGTTTTGGTCTTTCGAGAAGATGATCACCCCGACCATCATCAAGATCCTGTTCTGGATCGGCATCGTTCTCTGCGTCATTATCGGAATCTTGGTGATGACCAAGGGTGATATCCTAATCCTGGGGGGTCTTCTCATCATCATTCTGGGACCGATCGTGTGGAGAGTGTACTGCGAGCTCCTCATGGTCATCTTCAGTATTAATGACCACCTGCGTCAGATCAAGCATAACACGGCACCGCCCAGCCAAGGGATGTGAGCCTTGGCCGTGTCCGCGGAGCGAGCCCTGTGAAAGCCGGCATCGCTTCCGCGCCCACGCGTTGTTGAAGTGGTGAGGGAAGAGGGCGGTGGAAGGCCCTCGAAGAGAATGGCACAACAACATCAAGGGGGGGTGAGTGCCTCGGTAAAGAGTGTTTCGAGCAACCTCTTCTTCTCGCGGTATTACGCCCTAGCTGTTCTCGTCCTCGCACTCGTCGGGTTAGGGTGGGTGTACCTCTTCGATCCGGCACGGGATCATGTGTTCATCCCGTGCCTTTTCCATCTCTGCACGGGTTTCTCGTGCCCGGGTTGCGGGATGCAGAGAGCGGCACATTCCCTTCTCCACGGGGAGCTGAGGACGGCTTTCATGGAGAATCCTCTGATCTTCGTTGTGTTTCCCTTGTCCGGTTACCTGTTCACATCGTGGTTCGTCCGGAACATGAGCGGCCGCAGAATACCGGATATACACGTTCCCCGCGTTCTCCTCGTCCTCGCCGTCATTCTTGTTCTCGTATATTGGGTTGTTCGGAACTTTCCCCAAATCGCAGGCTTCATCCGAATCTTTTCTTAAAAGACCGAAGTCGGCGGCCGAATGCACTTCAAGCGAGGCCGAGACCATCACCCTTTCCAGAGAGGAGGATTCATGTACAATATCTACCAACTTCTCCCGATGCTCGAAGACGATGAGGCGGCATACATCTCGGGTCTGGTGCGAGACATGACGGATGAGCAGGCGCGGATGTTCGCGCAGGTTTATGCCAGCAGGAGGAGGGATCCGCAAACCATTCTCCTTACAGCGCTCATCGGTTTCATTCTCGTGGCGGGTGTTCACCGTTTCCTGATGAACCAGGTGGGGATGGGGCTTCTCTACCTTTTTACGGGCGGGTTGTGCGCCATCGGCACCATAGTTGACCTGGTCCGCCACAAAACGCTCGCTTTCGAGTACAACATCAAGCTCGCTTCGCAGATCGCCATGATGGTCCGCGGGGCGGCACGTTGACAATCCGGGCGCGGTCCCTTCAAGCCGGTAAATCATCTTTGGTTTTCGCTCCCATTGCCGCTAGATTGATAGTTCAATACTGTCGATACGGCGGTCTTGGCGGGAGCGGATGAAGCGAAGGGTTCGCGAACAGAAAAACGGTGCAGCAGACACCCCGCGCGTCGCAGGGAATTACGTGGGGGGTGGCGCTATCGTTATCCGCGGTGCACGGGTCAACAATCTCAAGAACATTTCACTCGAGCTGCCGCGAAACAGGTTGATCGTCATCACCGGCGTGAGCGGTTCGGGGAAGTCGAGCCTGGCATTCGATACGATTTACGCCGAGGGTCAGAGGCGATATGTCGAGAGTCTCTCGGCCTATGCGCGGCAATTCCTCGAGCGGGTGAACAAACCCGACGTCGATTTCATCGACGGGATCGCGCCTGCCGTCGCCATCGAACAGAAAACCTCCGCACGGAACCCACGCTCCACGGTCGGCACGACAACGGAGATTTACGATTACCTGCGCTTGTTGTACGCGCGAATCGGGCGGACATATTGTCTCCATGATGGTTCGCTTGTCCAACACGATTCCGTGCGCACGGTCATGGAAAGGCTGGAAAGCCTGACCGACGACACGCGGTTGCTGGTTCTTTTCCCCATGCACGCGCACGAGGGCCGAACGCTTTCGGAGGAATTCGATCATCTCCGCAAGCAGGGTTACATCCGCGTCATGGTCCACGGAGAGCTTTTCAATCTCGAAAGCGATCGCCTCCCCGAAGCGGAAAAAGCGGACGTGTTCGTGGTCGTGGACCGGTTGACCTGGAAGAAAGATGGAGACACCGCCCGTGCCAGTGATTCGATCGAAACGGCATTCCGCGAGGGCGACGGGTACATGCGCATCCGTTTTACGGACAGCGGGGAGGAATGGAAATTCAGCACGGCTTACGAGTGCTCCGTTTGTCACCGACGGTATGCGGAACCCGACCCCAGGCTCTTTTCCTTCAATAACCCGGCAGGTGCCTGCCCGAATTGCCAGGGTTTCGGGCGCACGGCGGGCATCGACCCGTCTCTCGTCGTCCCGAACCCGGCTAAGACCCTCGCCGAGGGGGCCATACAGCCTTGGACGACACCGAAACACAGCAAGCATTACCGGGACTTGGAGCGGATCGCCTCATCTCTGAGCATTCCCCTGCATATCCCGTACAAGGACCTCACGGATGAGCAGAAGGAGATCATCTGGAACGGAACACGTGGGTTCAAAGGGGTGCGCGGCTTTTTCCGAATGATCGAGGAAAAGAGTTACAAAATGCATTACCGGATCCTTGCGGCTCGGTATCGCGGGTACACGACCTGCGAGGCATGCGGCGGGTCCCGTCTCCAGCCGGACGCACTCGCGGTCCGCGTCCAAGGGAAGACGCTTGCAGAGCTGGTCCGGATGACGATCGAGGATCTCTGCGCGTTTTTCTCCCGTGTCGAGTTCACGGAGGGCGAAAGAGCGGTCGCGCAGCGTATCATCGACGAAATCCGCACGCGATTGAAGATCCTGAACGATATCGGTCTCGGGTATCTGACGCTCGATCGGCTTTCGCACACGCTTTCGGGGGGAGAGTCCCAGCGTATCAATATCGCCGCCGCCCTCGGTTCCTCTCTCGTGGGGACCTTGTACGTCCTGGACGAGCCGACCATCGGTCTTCACCCGCGGGACAACAAGAAACTCATCAAGATTCTCCGCTCGCTCCGAGACGCGGGGAACACCGTGCTCGTGGTGGAACATGACCGGGAAATGATGGAAGTGGCGGATTTCATCGTAGACATGGGGCCGCGTGCAGGTGAGGAAGGTGGGGAAATCGTCGTACTAGGGACCCTGCAGGACGTGGCGCAGAGCAGGGGTTCGCTGACAGGCAAGTACCTGTCGGGACGGGCATCCATTCCCCTGCCGGCGAAGCGTCGCACGCCGAAAGCAGAACTCGTCGTGCTGGGACCGACGCAGAACAACCTCAAAGGGATGGACGTCCATATCCCTTTGGGTGTCCTCACCTGCGTGACGGGAGTCAGCGGTTCGGGTAAGAGTACGCTGGTTCATGACGTCCTCTACACGGTGTTGAGGCGCGAACTCGAAGGCGGTGTCGGCGACGAGGAGAGCTGCGGGGCATGCTTGGGATTGAAGGGTGCGGAAATCATCCGGTATGTAGAGATGGTCGACCAATCGCCCATCGGGCGCACACCGCGCTCCAATCCCGTGACGTACATCAAGGCATTCGACGTGATACGCGAGTTGTTCGCGGAGACGACAGTCGCACGGATGCGCGGCTTCAACGCCGGGACGTTCTCTTTCAACGTGCGGGGAGGGAGGTGCGACACGTGCGAGGGGGAAGGGTTCATCAAGGTCGAGATGCAATTCATGGCCGACCTCTATCTCGTGTGCGAGTCGTGCAAGGGGACGCGGTACAAGGCGGAAGTCGTCGATGTGCAATACCACGGGAAAAGCATCGTGGACGTTCTGAACATGAGCGTGACCGAAGCCTTGGAATTTTTCCGGCACGTCCCGAGGCTTGTCAACCGCCTTCGTGTCCTCGACGAGGTGGGGTTGGGCTACCTGAAACTCGGACAGCCCGCAACGACGCTTTCCGGCGGCGAAGCGCAGCGTTTAAAACTCGCCTCGCACTTGGCAAACCGGCCGGATGAGCACACGCTGTTCATTTTCGACGAACCGACGACGGGCTTGCATTTCGACGATACGCGTAAATTGCTCGCGTGCTTCGACGCACTCATCGCCATGGGGCATAGCGTCCTGATCATCGAACACAACCTCGATGTCATCAAGTGCGCGGATTGGGTCATCGATCTCGGCCCGGAAGGCGGGGAGCGCGGTGGAATGATCGTCGCACAAGGGACGCCGGAAGATGTGGCTGCGACGGAGGGTAGCTACACGGGTATGTACCTTCACGCCGTGCTAATGAACGGTCGAAGCGGCGCTGATGGGGGGAACATGCAAACCCCTCGCCGCCGTGCGACGAGAGCTTAGAAAAGAAACCGCATCCCCTCTTCGATCGTGGATGCTTCCGCAAGCGCGATGCTCACGTGTTTCTTCCCGCGGAGATTCCCTTTTGGGATGACGGCGCGTTCGAAACCCAGTTTGACGGCTTCGGCGATGCGTTTCTCGATTTGACCGACCGAACGCACCTCCCCACCGAGGCCTACTTCACCGACGACGACGGTCGCATGGTCGATCACCTTGTCCCTTACGCTGGAAACGACTGCCGCGATCACGGCGAGATCCACTGCCGGTTCCTCCACGCGCACCCCGCCGGCAATGTTGACGAACACGTCGAACTGACCGGTGCGCAAACCGTAGCGTTTTTCCAGGACGGCGAGGAGGAGCGAGACTCTCCGGGCATCGACGCCCGAGACGGTGCGTTGGGGTATCCCGAAATTGCTGGGCGAGACGAGAGCCTGTGTCTCGACGAGCAGGGCCCTGCTCCCCTCGAGCGTAGCGCAGACGCATGACCCCGACACGTTCCCGCGCCGCTCCGAAAGGAACACGTCGCTCGGGTTCTTGACTTCGTGCAGGCCGGATTCGCGCATCTCGAAAATCCCGATCTCGTTCGTCGAACCGAAGCGGTTCTTGATACCACGTACGATGCGATACGCATGGTGGAGATCCCCCTCGAACTGGAGGACCGTATCAACCATGTGCTCGAGAACGCGCGGTCCGGCGATCGCCCCGTCCTTCGTGACATGGCCGACGAGGAAGACAGGGACATGGGCTTCCTTTGCGTGCCTCAGCAATAGGGCCGTACATTCGCGGACCTGTGCGATGCTCCCCGGCGCACTCTCGAGTTCCGGACGGTACATCGTTTGAATCGAGTCCACGACGACCAAGTCGGGTTTCGTCTGCGCGATCGCCTCCAGGACCGATTCGATGTTCGTCTCGGCGAGGACGAAGAATCGCGGGCTTAACGCGTTGAGACGCTCAGCGCGCAGCTTGATCTGGCGGGGGGACTCCTCACCGCTGATGTACAAGGTTTTCCCCTCGCTCCTCCCTCCGACGGCGGCGCAGATCTGCATCAACAAGGTGGATTTTCCGATTCCCGGGTCGCCACCGAGGAGAACCATCGATCCCGGGACGATGCCGCCGCCGAGAACACGGTCCATTTCCTCTATTCCTGTCGGGACGCGGGCGTCGCGTACCGCGTCGATGTCCGTGATCGGCACCGGTGATGAGGGGGCACGATTGCTCCGGGCGCCTTTTCCCCTGGGTTCCTCGTGGACGATTTCCTCGACCAGCGTGTTCCACGAGCCGCATGCGTCGCATCGTCCGGCCCATTTCGGCGTCACAGCCCCGCATTTTTGGCAAACATAGTGCGAACGGGATTTCACGTTCGGTTTCCTTCTCCAGGAATGATTCCCTTTTGGGTTCCCGACCGACAGGGCACTCCGGAATGCGTCTCTCCTGTTCCCTACCGCCCTTTCAGGATGGTTGCTTCGAACGGCACTTCTTTGATGCGGAATGACCCGGTGAAACGGGTCGTAAACGGACGCGAGGGAAGCTCGAACGATTTCGTCGTACCGCTTACGGTTGCGTCGACGGAGCCGACGATTGCGCCGCCTTCCATCCCTTCGATGATAAGCCGGCCCTTGAAGGATTCCCCATCGGCTCGTTCCGATTTTTCTCCAAGAAAAAATCGATGAAACACGAGACGTTTGGCGTCTGTGAGATCGTATGTCCCAGGCTCGAATGAAGGGAGCTCTATCGCAAACCACGTTTCGACAGCAGCGCGTTTAGTGTTGGACGACTTATCGAAACTGCTGATGACGAGAACCGTGTTCGCACCCGGTTTCAACTGTACGACTCGGACTGCTTGCAGTGGGTCTTCCACTCTCGTGGATGTGTCGATGGATGCATGGCGGACGAGGTAGCGCTCCTCGAACTGGAACTCGCGGACGGGTTCGGGCGGTTTCAGAGGTTCGGCGATCGGTTCGACTTTGAGTGGCTCGACCTCTTCTTTCGGCGCACTGCAGGAAAGGACCATGAAGAGAGGTGCGAAGAGAAGGCTTCTCCGAACTGCGCTTTGGACGGTTCGCGGGAAAATGCGGGAGGGATGGGAGGAAATCGGAGGCTGGTTCATGGTCGACCTGCTCGTGTTGTGTCGTGCAAGATCTCGGGTTATACGCGTTGAGATATTCCCGTGTTCGCTTGTTCGGAGGGGCTAAAACGCCGAATGCCGTCGAGGGTACAGTTCACGCCGGCTTGTCTGTTTTCTTTCCACTGAAGAGGTTCAAAAGCTTTTGCGCTGCGGTAATGGGTGGGATTTTCCCCTCGATGACGCGGGCTTCCATCGCCGGAATCGCACTCGAAACGGCGGGGTGAGACCGGAACCGATCGAACAGGGAGTCTCGGATTGTTTCATACATCCATGCCTGCATCTGCTCATTCCTTTTTTGCTGGAAAGAGCCATTCGATTTCGTGAGTTTTTCGAATTCGCGGATGAGCGCCCAGATTTCACGTATGCCTTCGTTCGTTCGAGCGGAACAGGTCACTACGGACGGCGACCAGCCCGGGACCGGCGGGCGGAGGAGGTGGAGAGCCTGCTCATATTCGACCCGCGCGCGTTCGGCATCGAGGCGGTTTCGCCCGTCCGCTTTCGTGATGGCGACCGCATCGGCCAGCTCCATGATCCCCCGCTTTATCCCTTGAAGGTGATCGCCTGCACCTGCGAGCACGAGGAGGAGGAAGAAATCGACCATGGACGAGACGATGGTTTCGGATTGGCCGACTCCGACCGTCTCGACGAAGACGACATCGAAACCGGCGGCTTCGCAGACGAGCATGGCTTCCCGTGTCTTGTAGGCGACCCCTCCGAGCGAACCAGCCGACGGCGAGGGTCGTATGTAGGCATGCGGGTTGCAGGCGAGCTTATGCATGCGGGTTTTATCGCCCATGATGCTCCCACGGGAAATGCTGCTGGTAGGGTCGACGGCGAGGACGGCGAGGCGATGCCCTTCATCCGTGATGATGGTCCCCAGCGCCTCGATGAATGTGCTCTTCCCGACGCCCGGTACTCCGGTGATGCCGATCCGGATCGAAGAACCGGTGTGAGGGAGAATCCGCTCGATGATCTCGAGAGCTTTGTGGTTGTCTTGCGGACGTTTGCTCTCGATGAGCGTGATAGCGCGTCCGATGATCACTCTGTCCCTGCAGAGGATGCCGTCGACGAACGCTTCGACGGTCAATTCCGCTTTTCTCACCCGTCTGCGCGGGGGATGAAGATGTCGCGCGTCTCTTTGAGACTCCGCTGAGTCGATTTTCCCGCTCTTCGGCTGTGCATCAACGTCCTCCCCAACGCTTGGTGCCTCGGCATGTTCCCCGCTTCTTTGAGCGATTCCACCGATATTTTCATGGGACTCCATCATAGATGTAATCTGGAAAATCCTGCTATCGAAGTCAAAGGATATTATCCTCGATAGAGGGGACATATACCGTGGCCCTTCGACATTGCACGGGAAGCGTTGGATGAATACTTTTCGCGCATACGAAATGGTCGGAGACCTTTACCATGCGCGAAAATTCGTTCATTCTCCCTTCCGTCGTCCTCGCTCTCGGCCTTATTATCGCCGTGGGGATATTCAGTTTCATTTGGAAGGATGCCCGGAGTGCGGACCAGACGATCACGGTCACCGGGTCGGCGAAGAAAGAGATCGTGTCCGATCTCGGCATCCTGAGAGGGACGATTTCCGTCGAAGCCCCAGCGGCTGTGATGGCCTTCTCTTCTCTGAAGGCGCAGAAACCGATCCTTGTCGAGTTTCTCGGTTCGCAGGGCTTCACGCCGGACAAGATCGAGTGGTACCCCGTGATCAATTATCCCGTTTACGAGTATGACGCGGATGGAAGGCAGCGCGGCGTGAAAGGGTATGTCTACAGTCAAAAAATGGAAATCCGATCGAACGACGTCCGGAAGATCCGCGCCGTCTCCCTGGAAATCGCGTCGGTCATCGAACGCGGCGTATTCCTGACGATCGACCCACCCGAGTTCCATTACACGAAACTCGCCGATTTGAAAGTGCAGATTCAAGCCGAGGCCGCGAAGGACGCGATGGTGCGTGCGGAACGCATTGCGTCCGCAACGGGAAGCACGCTCGGCCCGATGAGAACGGCCAGAATGGGTGTACTCCAGATCACACCGAGACATTCCACGGAAATCTCCGATTACGGCGTCAATGACGTCAGTTCCATCGAGAAGGAAATCACGGCTGTCGTGAATGCGTCCTTCCAAATCCGTTGAGCCCCTTTCCGCTGTAGGAATGTAAGGTCAGGACGAATCTTCCGGGGGATGAAAAGCATCTCATCGGATTGAAGGAGTGTGCTATGAAAAAAACAATACCCTGGTTTTCTCTTCTCCTCGTGCTTCCGATGCTTCTGTTCGGCGGGGATGGGAAAAAAGCGCCGAATTTCTCCTTGCAGACCGCGGAAGGTAAACGCATCGAGCTCGCGAAGCTGAAAGGGAAAGTCGTCGTTGTGAATTTCTGGGCAACATGGTGCGGCCCATGTAAGGCGGAAATCCCCTCATTCGTCAAGATATACCAGAAGTACAGGCGCAAAGGCGTTGAGATCGTCGGTATTTCGCTCGACGAGAAGGGCTGGGCGGTCGTGAAGCCTTTCATCGAAAAATATCGGATCACGTACCCGGTAGTGCTCGACGACGGAAGCGTAGCGGATGCTTACGGAGGCATCCGTGCCATCCCGACAACGTTCATCATCGACAGGAAAGGAAACATCGTGGACACACATGTCGGGTACCTCTCCGAAGAGGCGTTCGAGTCGAAAATCCGCGCCCGTCTCTGAGTGAGAGTCGTCGTTGCATCCCGAGCAAGTGCCGGATTTCATCGGGACTAGAGCCGGTGATCATCTCCCGCTGCCCGGTATGATGGAAATTCGCCATATGGGAGCGGCCCCCCGTCCGTGCCCCGATCCCATGTCGGTAGCGACCCACCGGAAGAAAGGCATGCGGATATCGGGGGTGAGGGCAAAAGCCGACACTCTTTCGCAAGGGGGATCTCGTGAGACGGCGACTCGACGTGCGACCTGATGGGGAAGAACCTCGTTGAGAGAATGTGATGCGTGTCCTACACGTGGAAACACTCGATTCGGTCGAGCTCGAACCCTATCGAACCCTTCGGATGAAGACACGCCACTGGAGGGAGGGGTTCTTCGTCGCTGAAGGGGAAAAGGTCGTCCGCCGACTCTTGTCGAGCGGGCACAAGGTCGTTTCTCTCCTCCTTACATCACGTTGGTTCGAGACTCTGCGCCCTATTCTCGAGGAGAAACATTTCGGGGCACTGGATGTATTCATCGCCCCCGACGAGATGCTCGAATCGATCACCGGCGTGCCGATGCACCAGAAAATCATGGCGGTGGGCAATATCCCGCCCAATCCATCGCTCGAGGAACTTTCCCACCCGCATAGCGGAACGAACATCCACGTTGCCCTCGAGGGAATAGCCGACGCGGAGAACATGGGGATGATCGTCCGGAACTGTGCCGCATTCGGTGTCGAGAGCCTGGTCACGGGCCGCGACTCGACTCACCCGTACCTTCGGAGGAGCATCCGCGTTTCGATGGGTACCATCTTCTCCCTTCGGACATATCGCAGTTCATCTCTCCACGAAACACTCCGAGACCTGCGAGACCAACATGGTTGGAGGGTGGTAGGGACCGTACCCCAAGGAGGACGCACCATCGTCGAGGAATGCTTGTCCCGCGAGGGGCTTGCCGCGCCTATCTGTTTGCTGTTCGGCGGTGAGGGATCGGGTCTGTCCGACGAAGCCCGTACCCTTTGCGATGCATTTTTCACGATCCCAATGCATGGGAATGTGGATTCCCTCAATGTCGCAAACGCGACAGCCGTCATTCTCTACACATTCATTCGTGTCGCGACACCTCCATTCCCCTTCCCGGCATGAACTTGGGGGGCGGTTAGGCGCGGTGCGTCGATGGCGCCACCCGCTCGCGGCGATTCAATGGAGAGCGATTTTCGCGGCTTGTAGGACCTGTTTCGTGCTGTGGTCCTGGACGAACACGACGGCAGAGCATTTTTCCCGAACCCAAAACGGGGCGAAGATGATGAACCGCGTGAACCGCTCCGTTTTCCCGGGTGTGAGGGAGATTTGTTCCCCCTCGGCGTTTGGGATCATGCACCGCATGACATCATAATGCATCGTCTCGGCATTCCCGTCGTTGTACGAGATATCGTTTTCGGTGATGACCGTGTGGAGGCGGAGATCCGCAGTCCCGATCGCCGTGAGGGGTTTTACCGAGATGTCGAGTACACAGCCGCCCGCGGAATCCCGTTTCGAGAGATCGATGCCAAGTTCCGGCGGGACGGAGAGGCGGGATTGAAGAGCAGAGACCCAATTCGTGGCGCTACTCCCCACCGCCGTGCCGTCGACCCACGCATTGGGTGCGCTGGCGTTTGCGATTGGGATAGGGGAAAAGAGATACTCGATTCGGGGCCGAGCCCATGTTTGCGACTGTCTCCATAGGCTGTCGGTCGAGCGGGGGAACCAAGCATGGTATTTTATCGTCGCTAGGCGGGCTCGGTAGAACTCGTTGTCCGTCGCCTGTTTGTACGTTTCGTTCGCAGGAGCGCAGGGGATACAGTTCGCGCTCGTCACGATCTCGACCAGGACGATGCGGGGAATTTCCTCCTCGTGCTTCAAGCCTTTCACGAATGGCACCGTTTTCGCTGTTACGTTGCCCACGGCGTCGAACGCGGACACCGTGAGGCTGTGCGGACCGTTGTCGTAAGCCGCGATCGGGAGAACGGCTTTCCAGGGTGCCGTGAAGACGGTCGCTGCGGTGGGGCCGTGGTCGATCGAGAGATCGACCTTGGTGATACCGATGTCGTCGACGGCTTGAAAGAGGACGACAAGCGAATCGATACCGACCGTGTCGCCGGGCGCCGGTGAATAGATATCGAGGAGAGGCGCCTCCAGATCGGGGGCGACCGACTCCTCTTTGGAAGCGCATCCGATCCCGATGAAGAGTGCCAGAATGACCAGAGAACAGAAAGGGCGTATCATGGGAAACCTTTCAAACATGTGAAAGCTCGCATACGGCGGCCGGGCGTGGCTGCGGTGTCCGTGTCGTCTCGGGCGATACATCACCCGCCGATTCTTCGACGCTTGTGGAGGTATTCGAGCAAAGCCGTGTCGAAGGGTGTCGCCGTGTCGAGGGTAACGTAATCGATGCGCTGTTCACGGCACTGATTCCTGTAAAAGGATATGAAATCGTTCATTGCTTCACGATACGCCCGTTGGATCTGGTACGGTTGCGTCATGAGTTCTTCCCCGCTTTCCATGTCGCGGAAAATCGCATCCCGCCCAAACCGGAAATCCCTCTCTCGCGGATCGAGCACGTGGAAGACAACCACCTCGTGCTGATTGTACCGGAAATGCTTAAGGGCCTGCAGGACGTTGGCAGGCTCGTCGAAGAGGTCGCTGAATACGAGGACGAGACCGCGGCGGCGTATTCTGTCGGCGACGGTATTGAGAGCGCGTCGCATGCCCGTTTTCCCGCCGGCTTCCAAGTGCTCGAGCTCAGCCAGAATGTTCTTAAGGTACACTTTCGTCGCATGCGGCGGGATGTATTTCCGTACCGTTTCATCATAAGTGACGAGCCCAACCGCATCCTGCTGGCGGACCATCAGGTAAGCGAGAGCGGCCGCCGTGTAAGCCGCGTAGGCAAGTTTCGTCACCGGCCCTCCTCCTCGGTATGCCATGGAGAGGCTCGTGTCGACGAGGAGGTAGGCTTTGAGATTCGTCTCTTCTTCATATTGTTTGATGTAGAAACGGTCCGTTCGCCCGAGGACTTTCCAATCGATGCGGCGGATCTCGTCTCCCGGCATGTACTGGCGGTGCTCTGCGAACTCAACGCTGAAACCGTGGTAGGGACTTTTATGGAGGCCCGCGATGAATCCCTCGACCACGAGCCGTGCACGCAGTTCCATGGAGGAGAGGCGGGAGATGACCTCCGGCAGGAGGAACGTGTCCTGATCCGCCATCGGCTTACCTCGTTTTCCGGCCTTGGATGAGCGTCTCGCCGCGCACTTCCCGGAGCGCCTCCTCGGGGGATTTCCCGAGCGTCTTCAGTTCCATGTGGATCGATCGGGTGATGTTGCTGTCGACGTCGGCGTAATGTCGGAGGTAGGTCTCATACAACGTGCGGGCTCTCTGGGTATCCCCCAGAGCGTTCGCGTACAGGAACCCTCCGAGGAAGAGACCCTTCGAGGCGAAAGGGCTTTCGGGATGGAGGCGGTGAATCTGTTCGTAGTATTCCGCCGCGCGGCGCGGGTCGTTCCTGTCGGTTTGGTAGATGGAACCCAGTCGATACAACGCATCGGGAACAAGAGGGCTCTGCGGAAATTCATCGACCAGTCGCTGGAAAAAGCGTATGCTTTCATCCACTCGTTTCCCGTCGTAGGCGCTCTTCCCCTGCCGCCAGAGTTCCTTGTCGCTTTCCCTCGAACACGAGGGGAAAATCAAGAGCGCGGAGAGCGCGATGAGGAGCAACCGCATGTTCATGTTTTCCCGTGCTGTTTTCCCGTGGTCGAAGCCATTCGTTTCTTGCATCGTAAAATATACGAAAAGAGGGCATTCTGCATGGTGTGGAAAGAGGGTCAGGAGAAGAAGATGATCTTGATGAGAAGTCCTGTAAGGACGAAAGCGAACACCGGTTTGATGATCTTGGTTCCCCCGCGGATGGTCAAGCCCGCCCCGATCCAAGCGCCGAGGATATTCGCGATTCCCATGATGACGGCGGTCGGCCAGAGAATTTTTCCGCCGAAGAGGAATGCCGTTATCGCCGCATAATTACTCGCCAGGTTCGCCGCTTTCGCGTTCCCCGTCGCTCGTACGAAGCCGAATCGAAAAAAGAACACGAAGCCGAATGCGAGGAACGAACCTGTGCCGGGCCCGAAAAATCCATCGTAGAAACCGAGCGTACTTGCGAAGAGGATGACGCCGAGGAAATGTCGAATGCGGGCTTCCGTGAACCGGTCGGTGACGCCGAAGTTCTTCCGGATGAAGGTGATCACCCCTACGATGATGATGAGCGCTGGGATTACTTTCGCGAGGAAATCGGAAGGCAGGCGGAGCACCGTCCACGCCCCCATATAAGATCCCGCAAAGGACGCGGCGAACGCCGTGATTGCGAGAGGGAGGTGGACGTAGCCGTGCCGGAGATAGCGCGCAGCGCTGATCGTCGTCCCAAGGGCGCTTTGGACTTTGTTCGTCGCAAGAGCGGCGTGGGGAGGCACACCGGCCGCGAGAAGGGCGGGTAAAGAAAGGAGTCCGCCGCCGCCGGCGATGGCATCCACGAAGCCGGCTGCAAAACCTGCTGCCGCGAGGGCGGCAACTATCAAAGGTTCCATGCGGAAAACGTTTCCCGATCCTTGTTACATCCTCGTTTACACACCCCGACAGGTACATGTTGAATGTCGGGGGACCCGCCCTGTTCGCCGATGTGCCCCGGCATCGCATCAACGGTACACATCATACAAACGTACGGAAAAACCGAATTCAGCGAGTACCGGAATCCCAGCACTACCTTTCGAAACCGGTTATCCTGACCGCGAAGAGAAGGAACTCGTCTCGAAAACAGGCGTGTTCTTTGATTTCCCTCACCTCGTTTTGTAAGTTTCTCATGCGTCTTGATCAAGCATATGTTCATCGAAGAAAAAGATTTTCCCACCGTCCGGACGAGGCTGGCATCTTTTATCCGCGAGGAAATCCACCGCAGCGGACGGCGGAAAGCCGTTCTCGGGCTTTCGGGGGGGCTCGATTCCGCCGTTGTCGCGTATCTCTGCGCGGAAGCCCTCGGCGCGGAAAACGTACTTTGCCTGATCCTTCCCGTCGGGTCGAGCGACAGGCGGAATATCGATGATGCACATGAACTTGCGGACCGTCTCGGCGTGAGAAAGGAAGAGCTCAACATCGACCCTGCCGTCGATGCCCTAGTGGCGACCGATCCCGGTATGAATCGGGTGCGAAGAGGGAACATCGCCGCACGCGTTCGCATGATCCTCTTGTACGACCGTTCCGCGAGGGATAACGCCTTGGTGGTCGGGACGGGGAACAGGACGGAGATTCTGTTGGGTTATTACACGCTGCACGGTGACGGCGCCTGTGCGATCAACCCGATAGGGAGGTTGTACAAAACAGAGGTGAGAAGGCTGGCAAGGCATCTCGGCGTTCCGGAAAAAATCATCGGGAAGGCACCGAGCGCTGATCTCTGGAAAGGTCAGACGGATGAAGGCGAGCTGGGGTTCACTTACGGCGAAGCAGACGAGATCCTTCACTCCCTCGTTGATGAAAAGATGCCTGTGCCCGATGTCGTCTCACGCGGGTACCGGGAATCGGTCGTGCGATCCATCGAAGAGAAGATGCAATCCTCCCGCTTCAAGCGTCAACCGCCCTCGATCGCCCCGATGGGTGACAGGTCGTAACGGCCGAGGCAGGTTCGTCGGGAATCACTTTCCTTCCAACGATACATGGATTCCAGCGATGTTCGAACAGTATATCGAAGATCGTATCAGGCAACTGACTCACATGACCATCGGATCGGCGGACAGGATCCGACTGGCAGAGATACTCGCGTCTCCGGTTCCCGATGCTGTGAAACGTTTTTTTATCGAGGAAGGGAAAGCCCGACTGCAGAAAGAATGCGAACGCGTGCTTCAATCGCCCTTTTTCGATTACTCCGACGCGGAGACCCGTAGCCGCATCGAGGGAGCGATCCACGATGCGAGCGGTCATGCACTCTTTCCGCGGAACGAGTACCTCTCCATTCTTGACCAATCGGTCAAACTCATCTTCAATTATATGTGCAGGCCGCAGTGGACGCTCACGAAACACGTGTTCGTCGATACCGAGACCACCACGGTTTCCGAAGCCCTCGAGAAAATGGAGGTCTTCTCGGATTACGGGTACTACAAATCGATCATGGATACCTATTTCAAAGAGCGAGGCGTCACGATTCTCACGCGGGAAAAATTCGAAGAGACACTCGCCGCTATCGACCGGGAAATCGTTCGTAATCTCGATAGCAGGGGTCTTGCCCATCTCAGTGAGCCGCTCTTCGCCCTTTTCGACGAGGGCGGGGACCCCGATTTCGCGCGGGCGCCGATCGAAGCACTTTCCATTTTTTACGACGACAAGGACATCAAGACCGTCGTCGATGCACTGGAACGGAAAAAGCCGAGCGTTTCCACGCTTTCCATGCATGAGCTCATCATGCTCATCGGAGAAACAGATTTCATGCCGAGCAAAGAAATCGAACAGATCGTGAAGACTCATATCCCGTACGCATATGCTGACCTTGATAGGATTTCGAAGGCATACTGTGAAGGGAAAGAGGATGAAACGGGCGGCGAAGAAGAGGACCGTCGTATCGAGGGAGGAGAAGCACTGCCGACAGCAGGTGCAGGGGAAGATTGGGAAGAGACAGTCGGCGGCGAGAGGGAAACCCCGGATTTTTCCACGCTGGAAATGGAAGCGGAAAAGATCGAGACAGCGAGTGCGATTCCATTGCTCGAGGAAGTGGAGTTGCCCGAGGAGTTCATCCCGCAGGAAGATCGAGGTGCCATCGAAGAAATGCCCCAGGAGATATCGGAACGATTCCTTGGGGACAAGAAGACGAGCAACGAGGAGGAACCTCTGTTCAAAGATCTTGGTTCAGTCGAAATCTCGGGTTTTTCTCCCGCTCCCGTCCAGGAGGATATCGAGAGACTGCCGGATATCGTCTTCGAAAAGACAGAGGGGGAAACGTTCCCGGCACCTGCGTACGAGGATACGCAACCTGCCGATGAAGTGATGACGCCGAGCAAAGAGAAATCGGAGCCGATATTCATCGAGGACGAGGAGACGACCGCTTCGGGACCCCCGCCCGAGGATCGTGAACGCATGCCTGAGCGGGCGAGGCGACTCGATGACCTCAATACCATGATCGATGCAAAGCACAAGAAGATGTACATAAAGAAATTGTTCCAGCGCGACGTGAATGCGTACACGGAAGCCATCGATACTTTGAACAACTTTTCGACATGGCGCGAGGCATTGGAATATCTCGACGGTCTCTTCGCCGAGCATGAGATCGACCCGCACTCGCGCCCTGCCGTGAAGTTCTACGATGACGTGTTCAGGCGATATAAGACTCCGTCCTGAACGTGTTCATCGATTCCGTCATCATTCGAGTACGTTCGGGGAACGGCGGCTCGGGGTGCGTGGGTTTTCGCCGTGAAAAATTCATCCCGAAGGGAGGACCCGACGGCGGGGACGGGGGAAGGGGCGGCGATGTCATCATACGGGCGGATGCCCGCCTGCACACGCTGTTGGATTTCCGGTATCGAAAGGAATATGTCGCAGGGCACGGCTCCCCCGGTTCGGGGGCGAGAAAAACGGGAAAAGCGGGGAGATCGTGTATCGTACGGGTCCCGTGCGGTACTGTCGTGTCGGATGCGGCGACGGGGGAAATCCTCGCCGATCTTGTCGCCGACGCACAGGAAGTGATCGTCGCCAAAGGGGGAAGAGGTGGGCGCGGGAACGCGGCTCTCGCAACTCCCACCCGCCAGGCGCCCAGGTACGCTGAACCGGGTTCGCCCGGCGAGGAGCGGGAACTCGCGCTGGAATTGAAACTCATTGCGGATATCGGGCTGGTCGGCCTTCCGAATGCAGGCAAATCCACCCTGATTTCTGTCGTGTCCGCCGCAAGGCCGAAAATTGCCGATTACCCGTTCACGACCACCGAACCTGTTCTGGGCATCGTCCAGTACAAAGATCATCGGAGACTCACCCTTGCGGATATCCCCGGGTTGATCGAGGGCGCTCATCGGGGGAAAGGTCTCGGACACCGGTTCCTCAAGCATATCGAGAGGACGCGTGCCCTCGCGATTCTCATCGATTGTCGCTCGGAAAGCTACGAGAAGACACTAGAAACGCTCATGAATGAACTCCGCATGTACAGCGGAGAACTGGCGAAGAAACCGATGCTGGTCGCCGTTTCGAAAATCGATCTCGCCGATCCACGGGTGCGATCGCGGATCAGAGGATTCGAGAAAAAGACCGGCAACCGTGTCCTCTGCTTCTCCTCCGTGACAGGTGAGGGTGTGCAGGAGCTTCTGGAAGCGCTTTGGACGCTCGTGAAAGGTTTGGATACTGTCGTCTGTGCGGGCGTATGAAGCCAGCGATAGACGGCGAAGGCGCGATAGGAGGGGATATGCTCGGTGGGAAACCCGATACATCTCCGCGGCTCGTCATCGCATGGTCGTCCCTCAGCGCCGTCCTTGCACTCCTCACCGGGTTCGCATCACTTCTCCTGGGGCCATCCGAAATCGGTGTTCCCGACGTGTTGCGCGCTCTGGTATCGTGGACGGGCATGATCGATGCACCGAGTCGAGAGGTGCAGGAAATCGTCCTGGGCATCCGTCTCCCGCGCGTGTTGCTCGCGGCTTCCGTCGGCGGCGGTTTATCGGTTGCAGGGCTGGTGTTCCAGGTGCTCTTGCGAAACGTTCTCGCCGAACCATACATCCTCGGTGTTTCCGGCGCCGCTTCCGTCGGGGCTCTCGCGGCACTCGCAACCGGTATCGGGATGTTGTTCCCAGGGGCTATGCAAATCTGCGCATTCATTTCCAGTCTCCTCGTGGTGTTCGTGGTTTACGCTCTGGGTTGCAGAGGTAGTGTCGGAGAAGGGGAAAAGCTTCTCCTCGTCGGTGTCATGATCGGGGCTTTCATGAGCGCGGTGGTCCTCATGCTCGTGTCCGTCTCAGGTGAAACGTCGCGGAACGCCTTGTTTTGGCTTCTCGGATTTCTCGGGAACGCGCGCTTGTCCGAGATCTTCATCGTGATGCCCACGGTCGTCGTTCTCGTCTCGCTTACCTGGTCGCAAAGCCATGCATACAATGTCCTCACCCTCGGCCGAGAACAAGCGACGCATCTCGGTGTGAAAGTCGGGAGAGTGAATGCGGTTTCGTACTTCACTGCATCCCTCCTGACCGCCGTGCTGGTGAGCGCTGCGGGCGCGATCGGTTTCATCGGATTGATCATCCCGCATACGGTCCGCCTTGCCCTCGGACCGGATCACCGTATGCTCATTCCGGTGTCCTTCTTCCTGGGTGCGGTCTTTCTCATCATTTGTGATGTTGCAGCGAGAACAGTCCTCTCCCCGACGGAATTGCCCGTTGGCGTTTTCACCGCGGCGATCGGTGCGCCGGTGTTCATTCTGCTCCTGAGCAGGCGGAACTGATCGAACCGGCGGAAAGAAGGAAAAGCCTGCAGAGCCTTTCCCGGGAGCTTTCCGGAACCGGCGGTCCAAGACAGGACGTGGGAGAAAGCATACTTCTTATTCGTTCGGAGGAACTTCCGCTGGGAAGAACGTGGCGATCGTTGTGATAATGGATCCAGTTGCCGGAGAGACTTGACAAGCGGTCCGAGGGAGAAGAACCATCCCGGTTGTTGTCGTGAGGAAGCGGAACCGAGAGAAAGTGTCCCTACGAGGGAGAGCCTGTTTCAGGATGGCCGATGACGGCAAGTATCGCCGGGATGTTTTCATTTTCGTTGCCGCCGAAGCATATTTGTCGCTCATAGTGCTTCGATGTCGTCCTCGCCTCTTGTAATCTGTCGTGAAACGCGCGCTCGTTATCATTCCTACCTATAACGAAGCGGAGAATATCCGAAGTATCGTTCCGGAAGTTCTCCGGCAGGACCCGTGCATCGAGGTCCTCGTAGTCGACGACGGTTCACCCGATGGTACGGGGGTGATCGTACGAGAAATGATGACTTCGGAGCCGCGCCTGCACCTCATCGAACGGCAGGGGAAAATGGGACTCGGCACGGCATACGTGCAAGGATTCAAATACGCCATCCGCGAAGGCTACGATTACGTTTTCGAAATGGATGCGGATTTTTCGCATGACCCGAACCTTTTGCCGGAGTTTCTGAAAGAGATACAGGAATACGACCTCGTGCTCGGGTCACGATACATCCGCGGTGTGAATGTCGTAAACTGGCCGATGAAGCGCCTTCTCTTGAGTTATTTCGCGAACGTGTACACGCGCATCGTGACCGGCATGCCCGTCCGCGACTCGACCGGCGGCTTTAAATGTTTCCGCATCGAGGTTCTCAAAGCCATTGACCTCGACGCCGTCCATTCGAACGGGTATGCCTTTCAGATAGAGATGAGCTTCAAGGCATACCGGAAAGGTTTCCGCGTTCACGAAATCCCCATCGTTTTCATGGACCGACGTGTAGGCGTTTCGAAAATGTCGAAGAAGATCGTCCGCGAAGCCGTCACCATGGTATGGCGGTTGCGGTTCCAAGCCCTCCTCGGTCTGTTAAAATGACGGCCGGGCAATCTCTTCGTAAGATCCGGTCCTCATTCTTTGCATGATACATTCCGCCGGTCCATGAGAACCGGTATCAAGGTGCATCTATCCCCGAAGCGGGGAGATGAAGGCATGACCCGATGAATAAGCAGACAGTTGCATCCTATTTTAGGCATGAACGAGTTCGAGGAAATGAACATGGTATTGCCCGATGCTCGCAAGCAGAGTATCGATTCGATAAGTGACCCCCTAAGAATCAACACCGAAAGAATTAGTGAAATAATCTCGATATTTTTGAAAAGTCTTTAAGAATAATTACTTTAATTTGATTGGCTCCCATCGACTAGAGGCCTAGGTCATCACCCTTTCAAGGTGGAAACACCGGTTCGAATCCGGTTGGGAGCACGATAAAGGTCGAAGCGAATTGAAATGGCTTTGCCGGCGCGGCAAGAGGGGCGGATCAGTTCGCTCGGTCGATTTGACGTTGATGGCGATAACGAAAGGCGATCGGTGGGGGAGGGTACTCCGAGCGGAGAGGGCATGGTGCGTGCTTCCGTGCGGACATTGGATCTCTCACGGAATTTCAGCCTTCTCCATTCTCGATAGGTCGACGTGTCGATCCGCACTTTCGAGCGAACCCGCACCGTTCTCTCGATATCGCCGATCGGTTCTGAAGCGGTGATCGGGCACATGTTTTCGTTTTCGATACAGGGAGGTTTCTCGGGTAGACCAGATCTGCCTAATCGTATATTCCACGAAAAGGGAGAAGAACCCAGAATAACTGTACGGCAATCTCGGGAAGTAGAATCAGCTTGACCTTCGATCTCCTTCTCCGCTATCCTGAACCCGGGTTATCGGCGAGCTTGAAAATCCGTAGGAATGGCGGTAGGTTGATTCATGGAGCGTCGAGGAGATTTTATCATCCGATCCCTCTCCGTATGTGCCGTGGAGCAGGATCCCCGCATCGTGCGGTCGCAAACGACAGGCTGTGCATGCATTCTCGATGATTCGTTCCGAAACTCTTGAGAACGGTGTTTTCCGCCGCATGCTCGTCGTTCCCCCCGATGCGGTCGATAGGAACGGGCACGTGAACAATGTCCGGTACGTGGAATGGATGCAAGACGTCGCCATACGACACTCGGAAATTTCGGGCGGCACGGCTGCCATGAATTCATCAGGAGGGACGTGGGTCGTCCGTTCACACCGTATCATGTACTTGAGCCCTGCATTCTCGGGCGACCTCGTTGAGGTAGCCACCTGGGTCGCCGCTTTCGGACGCGTCAAATCCTTCCGACGATATCGCTTTACACGAATCCCCGACGGCAGGCTCCTGGCGCAAGGGGAAACGGAATGGGTGTTTCTCGATGCGCACAGTGGCAGACCGGTCACCATACCCGAAACGGTGCGTTCCTGTTTCCCCGTCATTGAAGTCGCGGAACCTTAGTGTGACGATGCCGTTTTTCGATCACTGTACCCCGAGAGAGTTCCCATTGCACTGTTCGTACTACCCAGGGTATTTCCACCCAACAACTACAAGAGACGAGGGTGCTCACCCATGATCTATGCCGTGAAACGAATCGACCTGAAAAAAGAATGGAAGCATCTCTACTCGCCGTCTGCGGGGAAGGTGGAAGTGGTGGACGTTCCCGAGTTCCTGTTTGTGATGGTCGACGGGACTGCATGCGCAGGGGAGCTGCCCGCCGAGTCCCGAGAGTTCCAGGATGCCGTTACGGCGCTCTACGGCATATCCTACACGCTGAAGTTCCTTTCGAAGGGGCGGGAAGGCGGAGCCGTCGATTATCCAGTCATGGGGCTGGAGGGGCTGTGGTGGACCGATTCGGGAGATTTCGATTTCGCCCATGGAGCGAGGTGGTACTGGACGCTGATGATCATGCAGCCGCCGCACATCACCCCGGCGATGTTCGCCGAAGCGCTTCGCGCGCTCGAAGGAAAGAAGAAGAACCCGGCCACTCGCTCCCTTCGCCTCGAACGGCTCCGCGAGGGGTTGTGCATGCAAACGATGCATATCGGGCCGTACTCCGAGGAGCCTCGTACAATGGAGAAGATGAAATCTTTCGCCGAAACGAACGGCTACATCTACCGCGGAAGGCATCATGAGATCTACATCGGCGACCCGAGGCGGGCGAAGCCGGAAAAACTGCGGACCATCCTGAGGCAACCTGTCGAGAGAAAACCGTAAAGGAGGACAAGACGGGTTTGGAACACGATACGCATGCGATTTACCCTCGAGGGTGTGCGATGGACGGCGGCGGGTTGAAGAGGCGGGTGAGAGATTTCTGGAACGAAAATCCCTGCGGTGTCGTGTACGCGGGTGGGGAATCGCGACGGGCGTACTATGATGGACAGGCAAGGACGCGGTACGAATTGGAACCGTACATCCGTGCGTTTGCACGGTTCGAGGAAGGGCACGACAAGGACGTTCTCGAGGTCGGCATCGGTATGGGGGCGGATCATCTCGAGTGGGCGAATGCCCGCCCGCGTTCCTTGACCGGCATCGACCTGACCCTGATGGCCGTCGAGCACACGAAAGAACGGTTCGAGCTGCAGGGGTTCACGCCGTGCGTGTTCGTAGCGGATGCCGAATGGTTACCTTTTCGGGACGCTTCGTTCGATATCGTCTACTCATGGGGTGTTCTCCACCACTCGCCCGACACGGCGAAAGGGGTGGAGGAAGTGTCCCGCGTTCTCCGGCCGGGCGGACGTGCGCGTATCATGCTTTATCACAAGCGTTCAATAACCGGTCTCTTGTTGTGGTTACGTTACGGCCTCATGGCTGGGAGACCGTTCCGGTCGTGGAGCGAGATCTATTCCCATCACTTGGAGAGTCCAGGGACGAAGGCCTTCACTGTGGAGGAGGCCCGAAGGATGTTCTCAAGATTCCGGCACGTCGAAATCAGCCTCCGGCTCTCGATCGGCGATCTCCTGGAAGGCGCTGCAGGACAGCGGCACGGGGGGGAATTCCTGCGACTCATGCGGGGATTGTGGCCGCGGTGGTTGATGCGACGTTTCTGCCGCAGGTTCGGGCTTTGCATGCTGATCGAGGCGGTGAAATAGTCACAGGTCTCACGCGGTTTTCCGTCTCAAGAAAGTCTTTCTCATATTCTGAAAAATTCGAGAGCCTGTCCAAGTGAACACGACCTCGGAATCCCGACGTCCGCGGGGTCTGTGCCCCCGGATGTGCACCCAGCACAAGCCGCCATATGAAGGCGGAGCACCTTTCCACACCAAGCAGGAGACGCTTGTATGAACCGTATACTGATCGGGAAAGGAGAAGAACAGGTTTTTCTTCTTCCCAAATACGGCAATCGCCATGGGATGATCGCAGGGGCGACGGGGACCGGCAAGACGGTTTCCCTACTCGTCATGGCCGAGGGTTTTTCCCGCCTTGGGGTTCCCGTGTTCATCGCCGATGTGAAAGGGGATGTCGCCGGTCTTGCGATGGCAGGGGTATTCAACGAAAAGATCAGCCAAAGAGTCACGGAGATCGGCATCGAGAATTTCGCGTGCGAGAAGAACCCGGTCGTCTTTTGGGACGTGTTCGGTGAGGCGGGACACCCTGTCCGCACGACGGTGAGCGAAATGGGGCCGAGCCTCATGGGGCGTATTCTCGAAGTCAACGAAACGCAGGTGGGGATGCTCGAGATCGCATTCAAACTCGCGGATGAACAGGGATTGTTGCTGCTCGATCTGGATGACCTGCGTGCCTTGCTGACTTTCCTGGCGGATAACCGAAAAGAGATTTCCGCCGAGTACGGACTCGTCAGCTCCCAGTCCGTGGCCGCTGTTCAACGCGCCCTGTTGTCGCTGGATAGGGAAGGCGGAAAATCTTTCTTCGGCGAACCTGCATTGGATCTGAACGACCTTCTCCGCACGGACCCGACTGGTCGCGGCATCATCAACATTCTTGCGGCGGACCGCTTGGTCCTCAAACCGCGTTTGTACTCGAGTTTTCTGCTATGGCTTCTTTCCGAACTCTACGAAAACCTGCCCGAAGTAGGGGATCTCGACGTACCACGGCTGGTGTTCTTCTTCGACGAGGCGCACCTGCTTTTCGACGATGCTCCCCCGATGTTGAGCCGCCGCGTGGAACAGGTCGTGCGGCTCATCCGCTCGAAGGGTGTCGGTGTCTATTTCTGCTCGCAGTTCCCCGACGACGTGCCGAACGAGATCCTCGGCCAGCTCGGGAATCGTGTTCAGCATGCCCTGCGCGCGTACACGCCGCGCGACCAGAAAGCGGTGAAAACTGCGGCGGAGACCTTCGTCCCGAACCCGAAACTTGACGTTGCAGAGGTCATATCTCAACTCGGTGTCGGAGAGGCGCTCGTGTCGACCCTGCAGGAAAAGGCCGTCCCGATGCCTGTCCAGCGCACGTTGATATGCCCACCGCGCTGTCGGATCGGGGCTCTGACACCTGAGGAACGGGAGACCGTCATGGCTCGAAGCCCCATGGTGGGAAGGTATGATACACCGGTGAACCGCGAGTCTGCATACGAGATCCTGAAAAGACGGACTCTGGGAAAGGAAAGGGAAAAGCGCGAAGAGGAAAACAGAGAAGAAGAGAAGGCGACAGACCAGCCCCATGTCATCAGCGATCTGCTCTGGGGGACGGGACGGAGGCAGGGCGTGGTTGAAGCGTTCGCGAAGCAAGCCGCGCGCAGTGTCGGCACCCAGATCATCCGCGGCATTCTGGGCGGCATTCTCGGCGGTTCCCGCCGCCGATAAAAATCATTTCACCACCGGCTTTATCATTGCAGGCACGCTTCAAGGTGTCGCCGGACGTTGGGGGGGTATAACCGATTTCTTTTTCAAACGGGGAAATTTGACCACGCTGTGGATGACCGGGAACGCGAAATGATCACCGTGCCTTCTTCGTTAGTCCTGAAACGATTGGCAATCGGCGTGGAATTCCCCTACCTTTCTCTTTGAGAACACACGGCTCCCCTGAACACTGTTATCGTATTCCTGTCCGGCAACCACGACGCGAGAGCGGAGTCCGTAGTTTCTCGTGGCGTATCTATCAACGAGAGAGGGGTGTACAATGGGCAGTATCGATGAGATCGGCGGAATGTTGTTTGGGAAGAAGCTCGGCGCGGGCGGGGTGGAAAGCCTGATGAGCGCGATCGGAAACATGATTGGAAGCGGCGGTGGGCTTTCCGGCCTCGTGGACAAATTCATGGAGCGCGGTTTCGGCGATATCGTTTCTTCGTGGATCGGGATAGGGCCGAACATGCCGGTCGACGGCGAGCAGATTCAATCCATGCTCGGCGAAAGGGAAGTGCGCTCGATCGCCGAAAAAGCGGGGATGTCCCCCCAAGAAGCTGCGAACGGTTTAGCCGTCCTTCTCCCGAAAGTCGTCGACAGCATTACCCCGACGGGGACGATCCCAGAGGGGACGTCGCTCGAAGGCCTGCTGAGCGGTTTGAAAAAGAGCTTCGGGGCATGATCGCCGGTTGCGTCGGGAGAACCAGTCGCATCCCATTCTCTCTCGTAACGCGTCCGCTTCGATCACGACGGCCGGAGAGGGGAGGAGTGTCTGCGAAAGCAGCCATGTTCCGGTTCGGAAATACACGATGGATGGGCGATGAGATCGGCCGCATGTACCGGCGGCACGTTCGAACCCCTTAGGAGGAATTGCACGAACGAAGGAGCGGCCACGTGACAGCAGGTCTTCTCTTCACCTCCTTGTCCGCTCACGTGAAGTCTTTGAAGCGGTTTCGATATTTCGTAGACCACCGGAATCCGGAATGGCGATAATCCTCAGCATACGAGAGGGGCCCCGTGCTTTTCATGGGAAAGACCAATTCCATGGCGGTGAGAAGAAACCTGTACGGCCGTTCCGGAGCGAGGGAAGCGCATCGGCCGGAGTGTGCGAATATCCTCGCACTCATCGCTCGGTGTGAAAGGGGAAGCTCGCTTTTTCCGAGAGGTTTCGATTAGGCAACCATCTCGGAAGAATGGGCATATGAGGACAAATTCCCGCCGCAGAAGAGGTGAGTGTGTGATTGTCGCAAAGACAATACATCATTCTTTCTCACCGACACGGCGGACGTCTTTTCTCCCAAAATTTCCAGCGGATGCCTGAAAAACCTTTATGCATTGCATACATCGTGAAGAAGCTTTTACTTCTTATCACTTCTCCCGATGACCGCATACGCTCTTCCACCCGGACCTCCCTTCTTGCATGATATCGTTTCGTGGTTACCTTCCGTTCTCTCGGCCCGGACCGCCTTGTTACCCGCCCATTCTCTCTCGACGACCTCCCGCGAGTGAAAGAGTCGGCGAGCGTATGGGAAAGCGCCGAGTTACAGCAAGTAAACCGCACCTTTACGAGTATTGAATTTCGGGAATGCTCAATCCTTCAGCGTGGGGGAAGGCCTTATCTTCATCATGACGCCCCAAGAGGGCGACATTCTCCTGGGAGCCATCGGTTTCGTCATCGATCGGGACCAGCAATCGGTGGGGATGGATTTCTCTGTCGGGTAGCGCTACCGGCACCGGAGGTCCTTCACGGAGGTAGCGGGAGAGACTCTCCGTAACGCGTTCGAGATCTGAATATGATCGGATGGAGGCTCGTCACATGACTATAAACGTACTCGCAGATCGATCATACTCAGAAAACGGGAACGAGGTACACAGGTACGTTGGAGCGATCCATTTCCCGTTGGAGTAAGTTTGAAGATAGAGCCGCGTCGTTCCTCTTCTCCGAGAAATACCTGCAACACCTCTCCTTACAGCGGCCGATGCGTGCATCACATGTCTCTTCCCCATCATCATGCTTTCGTGCGGAAATATATGGATGAACAGGAGTGATGCCTGCGGGATTCCCCACCGCTTCATGAAGGGTTCGAGTCTAGGTGAACACCATTTCGCAACGTCGAGGTGATCACGTGGCACCAGTGGGTAAGGTTCTTGAAAAACTCAGGGCTAAAGCGGATCCCTCTCGTCTCGAAGGCATGGCGAAGTTCGGGATGAATACGAAGAACCGTCTCGGCGTTTCGATGCCGGACATCCGCCGCGTCGCGAAGGAAACGGGGAGGGATCACACGCTTGCACTCGAATTGTGGAAGACGGGTATTGCGGAGGCTCGGATCGCGGCATCGCTGATCGCCGATCCGGAAAAGCTGACAATCCGGGAGATGGAATCATGGGTCGGGGATTTCGACTCGTGGGACGTCTGTGATCAGGTCTGCATGAACCTGTTCCGGAAAAGTCCGTTGTCGGCACGGAAAATCATGGAGTGGTCCCGGAGGGAAGAAGAATTCGTCAAGAGAGCGGCCTTTGCCCTGATAGCATGCCTCGCGCATTATGCCGAGGGTGCGAGAGACGAGGAGTTTCTCGAATATCTCCCGATCATCGAGCGCTGCGCGGATGATGGGAGAAATTTCGTGAAGAAAGCGGTCAACTGGGCGTTGCGCGGTATCGGGAAAAGGAATGCGGCTTTGAATGCAGCGGCCATACGAACGGCGGAAGCGATGCGGACCAGCGGCTCGAGATCGGCTCGATGGATCGCGGCCGACGCTCTTCGGGAACTGCAGAGTGACGGCATTCAAAAACGGTTTACCGCGTGATGTGTCGAACCGGCTCCCTATCCGCACGGCCGTTTCCCGTCGAGCGAAACGGCGAGACCTGCAGAGGAGAAACGGAGAAGATCCGAGTGATGCCGGAAACAGAGATCATTCCCGATATCGAGGTCTTCCCGAACCATTTTCTCGTCTGTTGGGGCATCGGGAATTTCGTACTGCTCTCGTTGAATAGACATCGGCGGAAGATGTCATGAGTGTGGTCGATTACTCCTCCTCGGCGGGATGTTTGTCCTCCCCCTCGAGGACTGCCTCCGCAGTTTTTCGGGAAGAAACGGGTTCGGGAGGAGATGAGAATGCCGACGACGATATCATTCCCAGAAGGGAAGAAAGCTCAAAGGGGAAGAAGAAAGCTCAAAGGGAAAAAGATTCCTTCGATGAACGTTCAGAACGCTTCGCGTATCCGCGTTCTCACCCTTTTCAACACGGATCGCTGGACTCTGAAGGGGAATGACCGGAGAGGGATCCGAGGGTGGATTTCGTGCTTGCTACGAGTTGTTGTTTGACAGACTTGTGAAGCGGTGTATTTCCCTCACCGCGAAAGCGATGTCATGATCAGCGTATGAAAACGATGGAGGATCGTTGTACATGGGTGTCGGTTTCAGCCACGACGTGGTAAACTCCTGGCGGTACCTGCATCCCATGATCATCCTTGCCGTCCCATCGGATGTCGAGTGTCCCTGTCGACATGCCGTTGTACAACGAGGCAGTCCGTCGCCCGAGGCCGTCGAAAACGGAGAGACGGAGCGGTGCGTAGGGTTTGCACATCACGCGGAGAACGGTGGATGTCGAGAATGGGTTCGGGGAGGTTTCGATGAAGAGAGCGGTGTGGGGATTATCGGGCATTTCGGCGGCAGTGCCTGCCGGTGCGAACGGCACGATCCCTGACCCGGCCGGGACGTACAATATCCCGTTTGCGAATATCGGTTGGCCCATATAAGAGGATGTGCTGTCGTGGAAAACGATTTCACCGGTGCGGATTCGGAAACCCCTGAGATGGTTTGCCATCCAATCGGTCACGTACACGACATTGTCGACAATGGTGGGGGTAAACGCGCCTTGAACGGGAAAGGAATACGACCAGAGGAGAGATCCGGTGCGAATGTCCAATGCGGCGATTCCGCCTTTCCCTGATGTATCGCTCCAGAATGCATAGCACAAAATGCTGTCCGTGAACGCAATGGCGTTCGTCGCCAGCCTCGCGAGCGTTTTCCCCTCGAGTGGGTGCGTCCAGATCACGGTTCCGGTCGCTGCATCATATGCGGCAATCGTATCGAGGCTCGAAGCATAAAGCACGCCGTTCGCGACAGCGACCGAGGGATATGACGGTATGCTTTTGTTCAGTGACCATTGCAGTGCACCGTCGGATTTCGCAAGCGCGACGATTGCATTGTTCGTGCACACATAAATGCGGCTGTCATCGAGGGCAGGGGAGGCGGTCCCCGTATAGGGTTTCACCCAACGGGTGGAGCCGGTGGAGGGGTCAAGACACCGGAGGCTGTCCCTCATGATGTAGAGGGAAGAGTCGTCCACGATGGGGGCTTTGCAATAGAGCGAACCGATCGATTTCATCCAGCGCAGCCTGCCCGTCAATCGATCGAATGCGTAGAGACCGATGCCCCGTTGCCCGCCGGCGAAAACGAGATCGTTCCAAACGGCAGGGACGAAATCGCAGCTGGCAACCGATGAAGCGACGCTGTCCCACCAGAGTATGGAACCCGTCGTTGCATCGATCGCGGTAATAGTGTTCGGGGATCCTGACGACATCGCGTAGAGTACCCCCTGGGAGTATATCAGGCTTTCGACGTCTTTAGGGACAGAAATGGGTGTTTTTTTCACTGGGGGTGAAGGAAAGTGGACATCGGGTCCTATCCAAGAACTCCGCCCTTTCTCTTTGTTGACCATCGGCCAGTCCTGTGCAACGGACGTCGAAATGAGGAGGACGATAATGGAAAAGATTTGTGCCGCTACTGCCCGACGGGAAAAGAAAAACGATGAAATGGCCATGGCTTCCACCTTTGTGAGTACACGAATAATCGAGATTGTAATCAGAAGATAATGAAAACGGTCTTAGGAACCGATCGAGTGCGAATTATGCATGCCTCGTCCGCCCATTTGGACCGAGGTGTCTGTCGGGAAATCCACCGGGCCTTTGCACACGCGCTTCCCTTCACGACGGGGAAACAATGATCTGCGGAAGGTGTATGCATGGCATCTGCACGCGGCTGGTTTGTTCATCACATTGCGGGAAGGATGATATTCGGGTGCCTTTTGGAATCGGGTAAACCCGTAAGATGTGAACGAGCGAGGGGGGATCTCACCCTCCGCGGTCTTTTGTGAACCATACCACGAGAGCATATTCGCCTCCCCTATGTCTTAGAGACAAACAATCTCTTCACTCGTCTCGCGAGCTCACCGAGAGGGGCGATGATCGGAACTGTTGTTGTATTACCGGATTCCGATGATGCGGTGCGCTTGCGACCCGTCTCGCCCGCGGATATCGAGGAGGTAGAACCCCTGCGGTAAGCCGCGCGTATCCAGCAACATCGTCTGTGATCCGAAGCCGGGGACCGAAACATGTTGTGTGCGTACGGTACGACCGAGAGGATCGTGCACGAGGATCGTGAGGGAAGAACCGGCGTGCGGCGGCACCGACAGAGTCAACAGGGCGCGATCACCCGTAACAGGGGATGGATGACAGCTCAGAACGGCGAATTCGGCATCGGCCGATGGATTCCTTTCCGCGCCCACGACGGTGGAAACGTACAATCGTGCCGTTGCCTTCACGCGTACTGGATTGTTCGCATTGTTCTTGTTGATGAAGAGCAGGTAGGCGTCCTGCGTCGCGTCGAGGTCCATGTTGGCGGTATTGAACACGCAGGGGGAGCTCAAGTCGGTGATTCCGCCGTTGAACCGCCGGAATGGTTGTTTCGCGCGCAAGGCGGCGAAACCCTCCTGCTGGAGATAGGAGATGTCGAGCATGCCCGATCCCCCCTCTTCGTAAAAGGTACACGGCTCCACGGTGCGGATATCGTCGATGGGTTGGACCCATCTCGTCGCCTGGGCGATGAGAGTCCCTTCCATTTGGACACCGAAATCGGGGATCGCGTCCTGGAGAGGGTTCGTGTCGGTCGTAATGCTGAGGGAAGGTTTCGCCACCGTTCCCTTGAGCAGGTACGCGTAGTGTTGCCCCGGCTGGGCGTTCGTCATCAACTGAGCGACCTGGTTCGACTGGGCGGGGTAGGACCCGGCGTTGGGGGAATCGAAACGGGCAAAGTAATCGTTCCCCTTCCCGAGGATGAAGCGCGCGATGCCGTCACTGCCTGTAACGCCGTACGTGTCGATGTAGATGTTCTGGTCGACGCGCATGGCGATCATGACGAGCGCGCCGTCCACCGGTTTGCTGTTCGCATCCTTCACTTGGATTTCCAGCGTGCAGGTTTCTCGCGCATACACATCGGTCACGGGCGTGAACACGCCGTCGCTGCGCCGGGCCATGACGGTGCCGAATTTCTTCCCCCACCCTTCCGAGTAGACCAGCGGGTTCTTCTGGGAGTTGTTCACCGGTTCCCACTGCCACCATTGCAAGTCCCAGAACTCGTTCCACACGTGATCGCTGGAAATCGCGCTCACCTCGCGGCAGGGGATGAGGCAGGCCCGCGCAGCAGCGCCGGTGATGTCCGCGTGCTCGCCGCAGCGGCCCAGGTGCAGTTTGTAGATCCGCACCGGTTGATGGGGCCGTTCCGTTTTAGACCCGAAGTCCAGGACGTCGCGGATCCATTTGCCGACCTGCAGCACCGCCGATGTCTCTCCCGGCCTGTCGTCCCACAGGGAATGGCAACCACTTACCATATCGCGGAGGACCGGAAAGTCGACGCCCGTCGTGTCGGGGACCGGTTCGGTGACTGTGAAGAGATACTCGCGCCAAAATCTCCCCTGCGGCGGAGCCTTGACTGCTGAGAGGCCGTCCGCCGCGGTGGGGTCGATATAGGCTGCGACTTCATCGGTCAGCTTGGGATGCACGACGTACCAGTAATAGATATCGCGGGGAATCTCCACCTCTTCGCTGTTCCCGTCTGAAAGGGTGCGCCGGTACCGCAGTGTCGAGTAGTAGTCACCCGACGCGACTGTGCCGAAGTCGACGACTTCCACGTACGGAAGGTACTGGTCGTTCGCGTAGATGAGTTCGGCGTTCTCGCGGAACAGCTGGGGAAAGCAGTATGCGGAACGGAGGAAGGCTGGGCTGGAGTGGGCGATCGCGAAGGCCACTTCGTCGATCATCCGTTCCGGCGCACTCAGGATGACGTTCGCGAGTTCGTTCTGCCGGGCGGCCGGGAGGGCGCTGAGCGTGAGGTGGAGATCGGCTCGGAGCCATTGGGGGCTGAGATCGACCGCCGATCGGGCTGTTGTGGTCAAGTCCGGGATACTATTGAGCGTCTCGAGGCGTTGTGCTGCGATGTCGAACCGCACACCGGCATACCCGAGCGGTAGAACGTACGTGTCGAGCAACACACTGTCCACGACCCGCCATTCATCCATGTGGGAGGATTCCTTTATTCCCGGCGCGACCGCGGCTTCGACTGCGCGCGAAGGCGGAACGGGTTCGGCTTGCCCGGAACAGATGAAGGATTCGGGGAGGGGGATTTTCTCGGTCATGCCGCGCGGCGCCTGCTGTGCCATGACGAGACCGGACAAGCCGAAAAGAGCGACGAGCGGAACGATCACGCTTGGTCTCATGTCGATTCCTCGATGAAGGTGCATGATCAAATATGCAAATCGGTGAGAAAGGGAAAACGCATGATCGATCTGAACCTATCGAATATGTTCTCCTTCTGCAAACCCCAGCCATTGCTCAATTCCAAGGACCCGCCTGCGGATAGACGTGCATCATCGCTCTCGCTCTAGAGTCCGCTTCGATGTCCTTTCGTGAAACGGTGCTTCTGCAGAATATCTGGGGGGAATGGGCTATCGTGCAGGTGTGATGGTATTCTTGCCGTCTTCGTTCACTCCTTGGCTCCTCGAACGGCTCATCCTGCGAACCGCCCCAAGATCATCAGAGTCGATGGCTTTTCATGAGTGCGAGGAATTCCGTGTACGTCTTGGTGAAACGGGCGCTGTTTCGGATATCTTCATCGTGAAATTCATGCGCAATATCGGCGAGCAGCTCGAGTTGGGTGGAATCTTCGTCCGATGGCGTGAGGAGGAGAACGACGACGAAAGCCGGTTCTCCGTCGGGTGCGTCGAAATCGACCCCTTGTCGGGAAATCCCCACCGCGACGAGTGGAGCGGGCAGAGATTCAAGGCGTGCATGCGGCACGGCAAGCCCCATGCCCAGTCCGGTCGGCATCAGTTGTTCGCGCTCCCAAACGATCTCGCTGACGGTCCCAGGGTCGAACCCCTGGGGAAGAGGAAGGGCGGAGACCAATTCGCCGATGCAGCTTTTCCGTTCATTCGCTTTCAGGGAAGGGATGAACGACCGAGACGCGAGGAAATCCGTAAACCGCTTCGGCTTCTTCGGTTTCAGGATGCGTGTCATCGCCGGACCGCTCAAAAGGGATGTCACGACGGCCATGATGACGATCGCGACGAACATCCGTTCATGGATAATCCCGTACTGCAGGGCGAGCAAGCCGACGATGATGCCCATCGTACCGACGGAGACCATGCCTGACCCGATTGTCAACCCTTCTTTCCAGGTGAGCCCCGCGATGCGCGCACCGAGGGAAGAACCGCCGGTTTTCCCGACGACGGCGATAGCCAAGATGACGAGTGTCAGGAATGGATCGAAATTGGTCGCGAAGTTCACTTTCAAGCCGATGCTCGCGAAGAAGAGTGGGGCGAAAATGAACGAAACGAAACGATCGATGATCGCCCGTGTTTGCTGCCTCAGGTGGGAGGAGTCGCCGAGCGCGACGCCGATGATGAAGGATCCGAAAATAGCGTGTATACCGACCCATTGTGTGAACGCGCCGCCGGCGAGCGCGAGCGACAATGCGAATGCGAGCACTCCCCCTGGCCAGCTCGTGTGCGCTTGGAGAATCGGCAAGAGGCGGTGGATGACCCAACGGCCGAGTGTGAGAACCCCTGCGACGAATGCGAGGGTGAGAAAAATGACGTTGCCGATACCCTGCCCATGGACGCCTGTACCCATCATACCGAGTATGACGGCGATGACGACCCAGCCGATAAGATCGTTGAAAATCGCGGCAGCGATGATCGTCATGCCGAGATCGCTGCGGTAGAGATTCATGTCGAGGAGGGTCTTGGCGATGACGGGCAGTGCGGAGATCGACAGAGCCGAGGCGAAGAAAAGTCCGAAGATGGTGATATCGACACCGGGTTCCCACCCTATTGACGAGGGGAAGGTGATGGCCGTGCTGAAAGCGAGGGAAAACGGGACCAGCAGCCCGAAGAGGCTGACAAAGAGGGCGACCCTACCTTGCCGCCAGAGTGTCGAGAGATCCACTTCCATCCCCGCGACGAGAAGGAACAGCACGATTGCCAGTGTGGTCAAGCCATCCCGTGCGACGGCCAGGTTTCCCTCGAGCGGGAACAGCCCGTATTGAAGTTTCGGTGCGACCTCTCCGAGAACGGTTGGGCCGAGGACGATACCGGCGAGGATTTCTCCGAGAACGGCCGGTTGGTTGAATCTCTTGACCCCTTCCCCGAAAAGACGGGCGGTTGCGAGCAGAACGGCCAGCGCGAGGAGAAAGCGGAAGACCTCTTGCGGGGAAAGCTGATCCATGGGCCGCGTTTCGCTTCTCAAGGATTCCTGTGGAGGAGGAGCGCACAGGGCAGGGCTTCCAAAGCATACTCGACATCATGCTGGAAGAGCTTGTCGAAAAGGCCAAGCTTCCTCTGCGGTGCCGGGGTCACGAGGAGATCGAGCCGTCTGGTCCGTGCATACATCGCAGATTCAAAGCCGCGTCTCCCTCTCAGACAGACCGTCTCCAAGTCCAGTCCGGAGAAATCGACCCCCTCGATGAAATTCAGGAGATGGGTCGAGGTTTGGATCTCCAGGATGGCATCCTTCTCCCTCTCTTCGCGCATATCGAATGCGTCATCGAGCCCCAACCGTAAAGCAGGTGCTTCGTATTCATGGATGACATGGAATGAACGGGCACCGACGCGCTGAGCGAACGAGGCGGCATAGCGGAGCGTCTCCCGGGACACCTCGTCGAAATCAATCGATACGGCGATGGAACGAAACGGGTGTTCCTCGGGGGAAGGTTCCGTCACGAGAAGCACCGATTGGCGGGCGTGCCTAGCGATACGCCGGGCCGTGGAACCGATATAGTACCCGATGACCCCTTCCTTCTCGAGAGCACCGTTTACGATCAGAGTCGCGCCGATTTCGTCCGCTGTCCTGTAGACGACCTCCTGCACCTTCCCCTCACGCACGATCGTTTCCTCTTTTGCCGGATCGATGCCCCCCGACTTCAGCAATTCCCTCAAGGCGGTACGAGTATGATCACCCTCTTCGCCGACGTGGAGGTACACGGGCACCGCATCGAGTGCGGCGGCGATGCGTGCTGCCTCGACCGCAACGATCGCCCCCCGCCGTGTGAGGGAGATGCAAGCGAGGATCCGATTTAACCCCTGCCGTGATGGTCGATGAGAGGTGTTCATTTTCCGATGCCGCAGTGCTAAGGCTTTTTCATGGATTCGGGCTGCATGCTAGGAATCTGCATCATCCCATGCAAGGGGAGGCACGTCTGCCCTCGCAGGGGACAGCCGAGGTGAAAAGGCTCTCCCGATACGGTACATCGTTTCGGCTGCAGTCGGGACCCTTTTTCCCTTGAAGAGCCGAGGCGGGCAGGGAAGAGGGGAGCGGGGGTCGAAAGCGCAATATCCGTTTCTTTCGCAGGTTCCTTCTCCCGTTACATGGATCAGAAAGCCGTGGAAGAAGAAAGCTCCGCTGATAGAAGAAACGGGGGAGAATCCTTTGCCTCAGTTTCTGTTTTGGTGCTCCCTAATGAAAAGCTATTTTTGTTGAAACATAGCGGTAGAAAAAGATTCAAATACTCGAATAATCAGAAGACTCCACCAAGGAATCTCGTGAGCTCGTAAGAAAGAGATCGTACATAAAGGGATGGAATCCCCTTTGGAACCGCCCGGACAAGGCTGATGATTCCTACCGCGTTCAACGACGCAGAATTGTCCGGCAATCATTCACCGAAGGAGAAAGCCCTTATGGAACATCTCTTCACCCATGCAGCTCTATGGCTGGGATTGGCCGTCATCTCGGCGATAATAGCATATCACTTGCGCCTTTCAATCGCGCTGGTGGAGATCTGTGTTGGCGTGGCGGCGGCCGCCCTCGTCGGGTACATCGGAAACACCGGCCTACTCGCGTCGGACGAGGAGTGGTTCAGATTCTTAGCCTCTTCGGGGGCAGTTCTGCTCACGTTCTTGGCGGGTGCGGAACTCGAACCGGAAGCGATCCGCACCAAATGGAAAGAGGTCTCGTTTGTCGGGATCATCGGCTTTTTCGCCCCATTCGCGGGTTGTACAGCCATAGCACGGTATGTCTTGAACTGGGATATCTCGGCTTCCCTGCTCTGCGGTGTTGCGCTTTCGACCACTTCCATGGCTGTAGTCTATTCCGTCTTGCTCGAAACCGGACTCAACGCGACGGATTTCGGGAAAGGTATTCTGGCAGCGTGTTTCATCAACGATTTGGGGACGGTCATTGCGCTCGGGCTGCTCTTCTCCCCCTTCACGTACAAGACGGTCATCTTCATCTCAGTATCCGTTCTCGTGCTTGCCCTGTTGCCGTTCATCAGTCACCGGTTGACGCGGAAATACGCATTTCGGACAGCTGCAATCCGCACGAAATGGGTCATATTCGTTCTCTTTGCGCTCGGCTCTTTAGCGCTATGGTCAGGGAGTGAAGCCGTTCTCCCCGCGTATCTCGTCGGTATGGTCCTGGCCGAGTTCTCGAGCAATGACACGCTCTGGATCCGGAGGCTCCGAACCCTGACCGTCGGATTCCTCACACCATTTTACTTCCTTCGTGCGGGCACGTTCGTCTCGATCCCCGCACTTCTCATGGCGCCCCTCGTTTTCCTGTTCTTGCTCGGCGGAAAGGTGATGTCGAAAATATTCGGTCTCTACCCGATCGTCGGCCGGTTTCACCGCCGTCGCGATGAACGGTGGTATTACACGCTCCTCATGTCTACGGGTTTGACTTTCGGAACGATCGCTGCTTTATACGGGCTGACGCATGGAATTATCACGCAGGTGCAATACTCGTTTCTCGTTGCAGTAGTCATTGCGAGTGCCGTCGCTCCTACCGCTATCGCCGGCATTGCATTTCTCCCGCGCCACCTGGTCCCCGCGGTCGAACAACGATATGAGGCTGTCCCCTACGAAGCGGATGCAGGAGATGAAGGGTAGCTGTTTCATATTCCGTCTTCGGGAGAGAAGCCGGATCAGAGGAAATGGAATGGTAGGCTCTTCGTTGTTTTGCCTGCTACGATGTGAACGAAGTACATCCCCGGCGAGAGCGGTGTACGACTTCCTCTGATTGGGAAACGGAAGGAACTGACGCCGGAACGCAGATCCCCTTCATAGAGGATCGTGACGGTTCTTCCGTACAAGTCGACGATGGAGAGGCGAATCGTCGTCATCATTGACGAGGAGAGGGTGAGTTCCATCTTTTCCCGGACGGGGTTCGGACGGAATTCCATGACGACGAGATCTTGGAGACCTGGCGATTCGGGTACCTTGACGCGAGTGAGGAGAGTATCCTTCACCGGTCTGCCGAGCGCCCAGTCGAAGCACGCCCACAGGAATCCCCAATCGGTTTCTGGATCGAACAGCTCCGCACCGAATTCGTTGCCGTCCCTTGTGTCGTTCTCTTCGATTTCCGGGTGCGGTCCGATCAGCAAGACTCTCCCACTGCCGGAATCGAATCCTACGATGGCGCACTCGCCGTCGGCATGTGCCCATACGGCGATCGTGTCGATGGCGAAGCCGACTTCGGGAATGAACGAAGGCCCGCCGTAGTAGAGGACGGACAAGGTATCTCGTTGGTACGCGGTGATGGCGTGTGATTTCCGCAAAACGATGGGTGTCATCGAATAACCGGGCCAGGGGGCTATCTGTGTCAGCGAACCCCGAGCGGTGCCGTGGAACAACCCCAGGGTGTAGGGGTATACCCCCTCCTCCCATTCGACACGCGTCGCTGCGAAATATGCGCCTGCACAGATGCCGATATATGCGCCGCCGTCGGAGACGAGTTCTCGAATATGCTGTTCGCCGCGTGCGGTGAGTTTTCGCTTGTAATCGTACGCGTAACCGCCGGGGAAGAGGACCGAGCGGAAGCGGGAGCGCAGGTCATCGGTGTTCACGACCGACGCATCGACACGCTGGTGCGAAAGGCCTTTCCAATCGAGAAAATGTTCAAGAGCGATGATTCCGGCTTCCCATGCGCCCTCGTCGGAATATATGCCGACATCCACAAGCGGGTTTGTTTGTGCCAGGAGGGTGCTACAAATGCAGAGCAGAAGCGGGAAAAGAGAACGAGTCAATGGGAGACGGCGCATGTTTTCACTGAGGATGAGAGAAGA